>CANFGZ010000181.1 GCA_947446585.1 Chitinophagaceae bacterium
GTCTGACTTTTCCGTTACCCTCCCGTTGCTGGTGTTCAGATAGTAAAGTCGATGTATTTTTAATCTCATTGAAATAAATAGAAGCAGCTTGGTCTACACTACCGTCAAATTGTAAGGTTCCGTTGTTGAGAAATATTGAGGCTGTACACAATCTTTTAACAGCAGGAAGATTATGACTTACAAACAAAACAGTTCGTCCCTGAGTCTTGCTGATATCGCTCATCTTTCCCATGCATTTTTTCTGAAACTCAATATCTCCTACGGCTAGCACTTCATCTACTATCAGTATTTCCGATTCAAGATGCGCAGCAACGGCAAAGGCTAACCGAACATACATGCCACTGCTATATCTTTTTACAGGAGTATCTATATATCTTTCAACTCCAGAAAAATCTACTATTTCATCAAACTTTCTTTTGATCTCCGACTTCGTCATACCCAATATGGCCCCATTCAAAAAAATATTGTCGCGCCCCGACAATTCTGGATGAAATCCTGTACCTACTTCCAACAATGATGCTACCCTACCTTTAATTTTTACCGAACCAGTAGTTGGCGCAGTAGTACGACTTAATATTTTTAACAAAGTACTTTTACCTGCTCCATTCCTTCCTATAATACCAAGCACCTCTCCTTGTTTTACCTTAAAATTAATATCTTTCAAAGCCCATACATAATCACTTTCTGCTTTTTTAGTTCTGTCATTGGCATCCCCCATTTTAAGATAAGGATCTTCTTTTCCTAAAGTTTTATGCCAAAACCTATTAATATCATGATACAATGACCCGGTACTTACCTGCCCTAATCTGTACTGTTTTGAAATATTATCAACTCTAATTACTTCTGACATTAAATTAAAAGCTATTTATTAATAATGATTAATTAATTTTTACACCGTATCCATAAAAGTTCGTTCAACTTTACTGAACATCAATAAACCCAGCACAAGAAGAAAAAATATAACAATCGTACTGTAAAACAAATCATGCAATTGGAAACTTCCACTATGAAACAATGCATATCTGAATCCTTCTACTATTGGTGACAGCGGATTCCATTCAATCCAGGATGCAAAAGATTTATCTTTTAAAAATGACAAGGGATATGCTACCGGAGTGGCGTACATTAAAAGTTGTACTGCAAAACCAATCAGGATGGTAAAATCACGGTATTTGGTAGTCAAGGAGGAAATGATAATACCCAATCCCAATCCCAATAATGCCATCAGCAAAACAAGTAAAGGGATTAATAAAATAGCTGTAGAAATCGAATAACTATTGCCTTTAAACGCATACCATCCCATCACGACCATTAGCAATAAAAATTGTATCCCGAATTTTATCATATTGCTGATAACTGTACTCAACGGAATAACCAATCTTGGGAAATACACTTTTCCGAATATCCCTGCATTCGCTACAAAAGTGGTAGAAGTCGCAGTCAGGCATGAACTAAAATAATTCCAAATGGTGATACCACTCATAAAGAAAAGTATAGGTGTAATGCCATCTGTTGGAATATTAGCAATCTTACCAAAAATCAATAAAAAAACCAAGGTTGTGAAAATAGGTTGTATGACATGCCATAACGGCCCTAAAATGGTTTGTTTGTATTGTGCTACAAAATCTCTTTTTACAAACAAAAAAATCAGATCTCTGTACTTCCAAACCTCAGATAAATTCAATTGAAATAATTTCTCTTTAGGTTCTATTATCAGATCCCATTGTTCCAAATCTAAATCAATATCCGATTTCATTTTATTCTTCATCATTTAAAAATAAAGCTACACCAGTATGCTATCGAAATTACGCTTATATGCTTCGTAACTAAAATTAGCCAGTAACAAATTCCTGTCGGGCTTATTATCAACAGGGTTTTTTAAAATAGTATTTATGGCATTTTCAATTGCCTTTATATCAGACGGATCTACCAGCATACCTAACTTACCATCACATAAAGCATCCACAGAACCATCTTTATTGCCTGCAATTACGGGTACTCCATAATACATAGCTTCTATGAATACAATACCAAATCCCTCTTTCATACTGGGCATTATATAAATATCTGCAAACGAAAAATGGGCGAGCAATTCTTCTTCAGGAATGAATCCTGCTAATATTAAATTATCTTTCAATTCTAATTTCTCAGACAATTCAGTTATATAAGTTTTTTCCTTTTCATCATAACTTCCGGCAATAAGATATTTGATAAAAGGATTTGATTTTTTTACATTAACCAAAGCTTCTAATACTTTATCATATCCTTTATAACGCTCTTTAGAAGAGAGTCGTGTTAAAGTAAACAGTATTTTATCTTCAGGTTTATAACCATACCGTGCTCTTAAATCCGGGGAACTTTTAATTTCTTTACCCAAAGGCATAAAAGGATCGAGACAATTGTTGAGAACTATACACTTCTCAGCATTTATTTTATGGATTTCCTGAATTTTTTTCGAAGTAAACCTACTTACAGGAATAATGTAATCGCAAGATGGAAGCATCATCTTTTTTTGAAAAGGTAATTGACCCCATATTTCTATACCATGAGCAAACAGTATTATTTTTTTTTCAGGATAGACCTTTTTTATCAACCATCCTACTAACAACAAATTGATATGACTCATAATAATGATGTCGTATTTTGAAGCCGCTTTAAGAGTAGATAAAATGAAATTTATTTTTGCCGTACCAAAGCCTTTGAAAATTTCGGAAGCAAAATATTGATTTTCATCCGCATCATTTTGCTGATCATACATTGAATGCACATGAACCTTTGTATTATTTACCAAAGACCATTCATAAAATACTTTACCGGCAACCCTGCATACTTTCTCAATCCCACCGGTAGCTGAAAAAACTTTTAAAGTAAGAAATAAAATATTTTTATTTTTCAAAACAGAAAAATGAAATGATTATTAGTTGTTGTTACGATGATTGAGTATTAACAACAACATCAACTGAGACCAATGCAGATGGCCGCCCATGAATTTATTGTAATATTTTTTAGATTGTTCATTTCCATTTAACATGACTTCCTTTACATAATTACTCTCAGCAAGCCATTGATTGAAAGGGAAGCTAAATCCCATTTTAGGCCTATTCCAGATTTCCTGAGGTATGTCATCATTAAATGTATCAATAAGAAATTGTTTGGGCAATTGACCCGAATATTTTATGTCGCTACTTATGCTGTTGGCGAGTCTGATATGATCATTATCAAGAAAAGGAACGCGTATTTCAACACCATGGTTCATACTCATAACATCCGAATCTCTTAGCAATTGATTTTGCATATACATATTAAACTCCATCCATCCGGCCTTATTTTTAACATCTATGCCCTCGGCGTCCATAAAAACAGGCATAGCGTCCAACATTGACCATATTTCTGATTCATAAGCACCTAAATAATGAGCGATATCTACAGGAGTAAAATGACCTCTTAAAAAAAGATAAATACCTTTGATTCCATCTAAATTCAGATAACTCATGCGGCTCAATTTCTTTGAAGCACTGTTTTTACCTGCATTCTTTAGCACTTGAGGCAAGCCTTGCAGCCATTGAGCTTTATTTATTCGTGAAAAAGATGGATAACCACCAAATAATTCATCTCCACCCAATCCTGAGAGTACAGCCTTTAAGCCTTTTTCTGCAGCATATTTTGAAATAAACCAGGTATTGACGCCATCACTACTAGGCAAATCCATTGCTGTCAGAATTTGAGGTAATGCAGCTTCAAAGGCTTCTCTTTTCAATAACAACTGGTGATGATTGCATTGCAACTTTTGAATTAATACATCCTGATATTTTTTTTCGGAATATTCTTTTTCTTCAAAATAAATGGAGAGCGTATTTAATTTTTCATGCTGCGATTTTGATGCCAAACTTGCTATTATACTGGAATCTAATCCACCGCTCAAAAAAACACCAATTGGGGCATCTGCCAACAACTGACTTTCAACAGATGTAGATAAAGATTTTTTTACACTTCGCATAGCAATAGCAACATCCGTAATTTGATTGCTATAGCTATAATGTGTAAATGATTGAAAATGATAATTACGATTATTAAAACTATATTTAAGGAAACACCCTTTGGGTAAGGGCTTGATTTCCTGAAATGTTGTTACCGGTTCCGGTATATGACCATAGGCCATCATGTAAACAGGCCAATTCTTGTTTTTTTGGTTAAAAGTACTAACGGAGCTTAATGCTTTTACTTCAGAAGCAAAACCTAAACCATCTTTATGTAGCGCATAATATAAAGGTTTTATTCCTGCACCGTCTCGTACCAGAAATAGTTCGTTTTCAAGATTATCAAACAAAGCAAAGGCGAACATTCCTTTTAGCTTTGTAAAGGCAAGACTACCCCATTGAGCATAAGATGCCAGTATTACTTCGGTGTCTGTTTTATTTGAAAATGTATGTCCTAATGAAATCAATTCATTCTTCAGAATTTGATAATTGTAAATCTCGCCATTATATGTAATGTAATATTGTTTTTTATAAGACATAGGCATATGTCCTTCTGTCGACAAATCAAGCAGCGATAACCTGCGATTGCCTAGTACCAAATTACAATTCTCAGCAACGAAAATACCTCCATCATCGGGGCCACCATGAATGAGCATATTACACATTTGCTCAACATCTAGTTGCGTTTGAGAAATTGAATTTTTGAAATCAGCCAAACCGGCGATTCTACACATTAATAGTTAAATTGCTAAGCTCTTGATTCTGGTGAGTGTAATAATAATAA
>CANFGZ010000182.1 GCA_947446585.1 Chitinophagaceae bacterium
AAATTGGAGCAACAGCTGTTTCATAGTCTTGCAAACTCATTTTCATTTCAAAATCAATATCATTGCCATTGTCATCCTCGCCTATTGGTTTATTAGTAAATATATCCGCTGATATCTTTGATGGCGGTGAAATTAATATTTTCGCCTCTTCAGCCATAACTTTAAGGGACTCTCTTAATTCCTTTTTCCCAAATTCATCATTAAGTATTTTTTCAACCTTATAATTATCTTTAAGAAACGGAATAATAATATGGTCAACAATGGCATAGTCTAAATCTTTACCACCCAAATGATTATCACCATCAGTATCAACCACTTTCATAATCCCTTCTTCTACTCGCATTAATGCTGCATCAAATGTACCTCCTCCAAAATCAAATACAAGCCAATAACCATTAACGCTTTTACCACTTACGCCATAAGCAATTGAAGCTGCGATAGGCTCCATTAATAACTCACAATATTTGAAACCTGCTAATTCTGCAGCTCTTTGAGTTGCGTCAATTTGATTACTTCTGAATCTTGCAGGTATTGTTATTGCGATTGCAGAAACTTCTTCATCACGAACATAATTCTTCAATGTTTTTAAAACTTCAGAAGATAATTCTTCCGAATTAAAAGAACGACTAGCACTTTTACTTTCGTAAGTCTTATCAGTTCCCATTGTTCTTTTAAATTCTATGAAAGTATTAAAATCATTTTGCTTGCTGCCATTCAAAGTAAATTCTTTGAATGCAGCTAAATGTTCGTCTCCATAAAACGAATAAGCTCTATCTCCAACTAAAATCGTGTTTTTTCTATAGTTTACACAAGAAGGGATTGTGTCTTTTTGCATGTCACTTTTAATGATTTTTACTTCGCCATTTTCCATTCTTGCAATAGCCGAATTGGTAGTGCCTAAGTCAATCCCGTAATCAATTTTTACTCTTGCCATTATTTATATTTTTTTAGTATGATTTTCCTACTTCTACTTTTGCTACTTGAATTACTTCTCCTTTATATTTTATTTCTGGTTTTAATACATCAGTTATGATTTCTTCATCCTTTGGAATATTAGGGTTATCAACAAATCTTGCCTCAACTTGCATTCCACGTACATATTTTTTTCCCATCAAATCTTCAATATTATATCCACTATCATTAAATTCTTCTTCTAATCTTTGAAGTGAATTTGTTAATGCACTTAGCCCTTTCACATCTTGTGGCATATTTTCTATTCGTTTTCTCATTCTATGAATTTCTTCTCCAACTTTTAGAGGCAGCTTATGGTCTGCATTACTAGTGATAATTGAACCTCTTTCTTCTTTTAAAATACTTAATTGTGACTGCAAAATTTCAACAAGTTTAGAATCAAGTTTAATTGATTCATTAATCAAGTTTGAGTTTGTTTTAGATATTTGAGAATCTAAATCTTTGGTACTAATTGATAGTTTGTTTCTAAGTACAAAAAATACAATAACAGTTAACAATGCAGCTGCTAAAATTCCTATTATCCAATAAAGCGTTCTATTAGTAATTGTTTGATTAATATCTTGAATTTGAGTTTGAGTTTGTTTATTTGATGACGAAACATTCGCTACGGTAATGTGTAATGAATCTGCAATCTGTTGAATATTTGATTGTGCTAATTTTAAACTTGATGCAATAGTCTCCAACTTATTAGTCTGAACTAAATAAGATTGAGATAATTGACTGTTAGATTTTTCAAGTTTATTTAATCTGGTATTTAGTTTAAAAATTTCAGATTGTAATTCAGATTTTTTAATAATAGAATCATTTTTTTGTGCAAAATTGGCGGTATTAATTAATATCGCTAATATTATAAAGATAATTTTTTTCATAGTTTTTATACTTTTTTTAAGCTGAAGGTTTCGAAAATTGCCATCCTTCTCTTAATTTTTGACTTAAAAGGGGATAATTTCTAATTGTTGATTGATTTGTATCCTTAATTGCTTCTTCCGAAGTCTTTTTTTCTTTTAGAAATGTTCCTAATATCCATCCAACACCACCTCCAACAACCAAACCTGCAAACCAGTAACCATCAGCACAAGCTCCAATAATTAACCCTAAAGCGGCACAACATATCAACCCCAGTATAAATTTATCTGAACTTTGACTGTGTACTTTCTTACATTCATTGCATCTTGGAATACTTACAGGTACATAAGAGAATTGGACTTTCCTTGGAAAATAACTACGGTATGTTTCCTTGTAGATTGTTATTTCATAATTATTAACTTCTTCAGGTGGATTATTACCACAAAACCAACAATAGTAGTAATGCTTGTTTTCAATATAATGGTTACATGAATCTAAGTTTTCTTGGGCTTTTTCTTTAACTCTATCTGTTACAGCAATTGAAAGTGCATATTTATATTCAGATAAATAAGACTCCTCACTTTTTATAGCCTTTAAATAATCAATTTCACCATTAGACGTTTTACATAAATTAAATGAATCAATCCCACATTGCACAATCTCTTGTGAAAGTTTGTCACCAATAATTTGATATTGAAAATCGGTTTCTCCTAAAACATTTTTTATGAACTCTACATCTGATTTAGTATTCTCAACAAGTTTTTTTCCTAATTCAATTGCGGTGATTGCTGCTTTTTTTCTTTCAGTTTGAGTTGTTTCAATTTCCTTGTCAATATTTTGAATTTGTTTTGAAACAAATCTATTATTTAAAAACTGTTTTGCTTCAACTGGAAAATTTGCAAAAGCACTAATTAATTGACTTGTATTAATTCCGTCGGTTTTATCAATGTAATTTCTAAGTGATTCAACAATTTCATTTATATAAAAGTGAAATATGTTTTCTAAATTGAAAATATATTTTTCTCCTGCAATAAGTTTTGAAAAAGTTTCAAAATTTTCAGCACTAAAAAAACTTTTAGCTAATGAAATTCCTTTAATAAAATATTCAAGTTGAAATGTTGAGTTATTTGTAGCTAAAATTAAATATAGAGTTGAAAGATTCTTTAAATCACTATAATTTTTTGAAGTAATACTTATTCCTTCTCCATAAATATCTTCTTCAACAAGTTTTGAAAATTTAAAATTTCTAAAAGATACCTTTTGATTTTTAGTTACCTTAAACCCAAAATCATTTCCAAAAAAATCATCTACTTGATGAGAATCTACTAAAACATGATTTACAAAAAAGCTTAAATTATTTTCAAATTTTTTAATTTGTAAATGATTGGAACCCCATTTATTAAATTTAGGTGTTTCTTTCCAATCGATTAAAGATGTAAAAGACCAGTTATCATATTTAGTATATATGTAGCTGCCACTTCCTGCTATTCCAAAAAAATAGTAGCTTCCGCTCTTATCTCTTCCGAAAGCTATCCCATAACTAGAATTGTCAACCCCATCAATCCATGTAGTATCACATTCTATTATCCAATTTTCTTCGAAATTCAAATCACACATTACTGTTGATATACAATAGTTGTCCTCATTGATTCTTTCAACAATATATTCATCTACATTTTTTGTCAATAAATAATCTTTGTGTTTTGTCTCTGACCAACTTGTAGATTGTCGAATTAGATTATCAAAAATTATTTTTGGACGATATACTTTATTCTTATTTGCAAATACAGATTTTTCCCAAATAGCAATTGCTTTATTTGTATTACCTTCTTTAAGAACTTCAAGAGCTATTTCATCTGCACTACTAGTTTTCCAAAACCAAAATAAAGAATAAAGCAATTTGCTTTCACTTTGTTCAATTTGTTTTTTTGCTTCCTCAATTTCATCAGGTGTTCGACTTATTTTATCAAGAAATATAAGATCAGTATCATACTCTTTAAACTTTCCCATTTCAGCATAAGTCGAAAGTGTATTAATTTGCTTGGCAATTTCCCTTTCGGATGCAGTAATTGGTAAACCAAGAATTCTATAAGGATTATTATTTATTAGATTCATATTTAAATTTACCTTCTTTCAGTTACTATATAAAATTGCCAAGAGTATCGCTGATTATTCCGCATATATTCATTTCCAATAGAAGGAATTACATTCGGTGCGGATGCCCTATAATCACAATTACCAGGTGAGGTTATAATTGTCTTTTTTTCTTGTGGATAAAAGGAATATGTTTCACTATTAAGCTTCAATGTCAATGTTTTTTTAGTATTGTTGTATATTTCAATTTCGGGGTCGTATTTTTCACTCTCTCCGTTTGCAGTGAACATTCCTTCTTCATTTTTTTTAATTTCTTGTCCTACTTTTACAAAAGATTTATGAATAAAACCTTCCTTATTTGTAGCTATATCAATAATATTATAAAAATCATTTTCTGTTTCCAGGGAAACAATAAAAATCTGTGTTCCAAATTTAAGTGATGAAATTACAGGGTATTCTGTTCCAGCACCTTCTCTAAAATTCACCTGTTTGGTTATTCTTCCAAGATAGGATTGCCCATGTAAGTTGAGGAAAGTAAAAAATAAGAATGTAAAAAATATAATGCTTTTCATGTTTTAATAATCTAGTCGATTTTTTGGGTATTCGTCATGAAAAGACAAGATTATAATCAAATCTATTGAGAGAATTTCAATACTTTTTACTTGAATTATTGACGATATAAAAAAAAATTACAGCAAATATAAAATAAAAATGTCGGTAATATAACAATTTGACTTTATTTGACAAATAAATTTGTAATATTTATCCTCAAATATCCTCAACTATCCTAATCTGTCCTAAACCACCCTCAACAAGCCTTTCCACCAAATTCAATTCCTGAAGT
>CANFGZ010000183.1 GCA_947446585.1 Chitinophagaceae bacterium
AACTGCTACTCGTCACTACGCTCACGTAGATTGTCCAGGTCACGCGGATTACGTTAAAAACATGATTACAGGTGCTGCCCAAATGGACGGAGCTATACTTGTAGTTGCTGCTACAGATGGTCCAATGCCTCAAACAAAAGAACACATTCTTTTGGCTCGTCAGGTAGGTGTACCTCAAATCGTAGTATTTATGAACAAAGTTGATCTTGTTGATGATCCTGAACTTTTGGAATTAGTTGAAATTGAAATCCGTGATTTATTAACTTCTTACGGTTTTGATGGAGATAATACCCCAATTATCCAGGGTTCTGCAACTGGCGCTTTAGCTGGTGAAGATAAATGGGTTGCTAAAATTGACGAATTAATGGATGCAGTTGATAGCTACATTCCATTACCTCCAAGATTAGTTGATTTACCTTTCTTGATGAGTGTTGAGGATGTATTCTCAATTACTGGTCGTGGAACGGTTGCTACTGGTCGTATCGAAAGAGGTCGTATCAAAGTTGGTGAAGCCATTGAAATCGTTGGATTACAAGAAAAGCCATTGGCTTCGACTGTAACTGGTGTTGAGATGTTCAAAAAATTATTGGATGAAGGAGAAGCTGGTGATAACGCTGGTTTATTACTTCGTGGTATTGAAAAGACTCAAATCCGTCGTGGAATGGTTCTTTGCAAACCAGGTTCAATTACTCCACATACTCAGTTCAAAGGTGAAGTTTATGTACTAAGTAAAGAAGAAGGCGGACGTCATACTCCATTCTTCAATAAATATCGCCCTCAATTTTATTTCCGTACTACAGACGTTACTGGTGAAGTAACATTGAACGAAGGAACTGAAATGGTAATGCCTGGTGATAACACTAACTTAAACGTTACTTTGATTCAACCAATCGCAATGGAAAAAGGTTTGAAGTTCGCGATTCGTGAAGGTGGACGTACAGTTGGTGCAGGTCAGGTTACTGAAATAATAAAATAAGCTCTTTGCGAAAGCATTCGATCTTTAAAAGATAATAACTATCTTTGTTTTACAAATCTAAAAGCTGTCCTGAGCATATCGGGATAGCTTTTAGCTTTCTACGGGCATGGTGCAACGGTAGCATACGGGTCTCCAAAACCTTTGATCTGGGTTCGAATCCTAGTGCCCGTGCTAATTAAGTTACAAGTTTGAAACTTTTTTGTTCGGTTCCTTTCGGTTAAAACAAGAAATTTTAAACAATAAACATTAAATAAAAAAAATGAACAAACTCACCGTTTTTCTGAAAGAATCTTACGAAGAACTTACTGAAAATGTAAGCTGGCCTAAATGGGACCAATTACAACAGTCAACTATGATTGTTTTAGGAGCCACATTATTTATTACAGCTATTGTAGCAATAATGGACTTTATAGCCAGCGGATCAATGAAATTTATTTACTCTTTATTCAAGTAATTATGCAAGAAATATCAACTGTTGAAAAGACAGAAAAAGTTGAAAAAGAGTCTAAATGGTATGTACTTAGGGTGGTTAGTGGAAAAGAACGAAAAGTAAAAGAATACCTGGACAAAGACATCATTCGTAATGGTTGGGATAAAGTAATCAAACAAATCTTTCTTCCAGTCGAAAAAGTGTACAAAGTAGCCAATGGAAAAAAAGTAATGCGCGAGCGAAATTTTTATCCTGGTTATATAATGATGGAAGTAGCAGATAATAAGCTCAGCGATGATATTATCCAGCATGTCAGCAATATTAGCAATGTTATGCATTTCCTTACTGATGGTAAAGGTTCTAAAGGAAACATTATTTGTCTGAGAAAATCTGAGGTCAATAAAATGCTCGGTAAAATGGATGAGATGAGTGATATTGGCGGAGTAACAATGAGCGAACCTTTTATCATAGGCGAAACGATTAAAATTATTGATGGACCATTTAATGATTTTAATGGTGTGATCGAAGAGGTAAGTGATGAGAAGAAAAAACTTAAAGTACAAGTAAAAATATTCGGAAGAGCTACTCCTGTAGAGCTCAGCTATATGCAAGTTGAAAAAATCGGGTAGACCTTCTTCAATAAAAATATATTTTACGATCGCCTCAAAATTTGAGGCGATTTTTTTTGTGTGATCAACTGAAATTACTTAGCTTTGCCGCCCCAATTAGTTCTTTAGTAGAATTTGTCCTCATAAGACAAATTTGGGAGTTCGGATTATTGTTCGGACGTTATCACCAAAAAATCTAAAAAAATGGCAAAAGAAATTACCGGCTATGTGAAGCTCCAATGTAAAGGAGGACAAGCCAATCCAGCGCCGCCAATCGGCCCTGCGCTCGGTTCCAAGGGTGTAAACATCATGGAGTTCTGCAAGCAGTTTAATGCGAGAACACAAGACAAACCCGGAAAAGTATTACCTGTTTTGATTACAGTGTATGCAGACAAATCCTTCGAATTTATTATCAAAACCCCACCTGCTGCTGTTCAGTTAATGGATGCTGCAAAAATCACCAGTGGTAGTAAAGAACCCAATCGTGTGAAAGTTGGTAAAGTTTCCTGGGCTCAGATTGAAGAAATCGCAAAGGATAAAATGCCCGATTTAAATGCCTTTACGCTAAATAGCGCAATGAGCATGGTAGCAGGAACTGCACGCAGTATGGGACTCACTGTAGAAGGTAAAGCCCCTTGGGAAAACAATTAATCGTCAACCTGTTCCGGCATTCGGGACAATAAATTTTTTTAACAATGATTACTAAAAAAAGAAAAATAGCAAATGCTAAGGTTGACGCCAACAAAGCTTATACGCTTAAAGAGGCTTCTTCCCTAGTAAAACAAATCAATACAACAAAATTTGACAGCTCTGTAGATGTTCACGTAAAATTAGGCGTGGATCCTAAAAAAGCTGATCAAGCTATCCGTGGTACAGTTTCTTTACCTCACGGTACCGGTAAAACTAAAAAAGTTCTTGTATTATGTAACCCTGATAAAGAATCAGAAGCTACAGCTGCAGGTGCTGATTACGTTGGACTAGATGAATATATCGCAAAAATTGAAGGGGGTTGGACAGATGTAGATGTTATCGTTGCTACTCCATCAGTAATGCCTAAAATTGGTAAATTGGGAAAGGTTTTAGGACCTCGCAATTTGATGCCTAACCCTAAAACAGGAACTGTTACCAATGATGTGGCAGGAGCTGTAAACGACTTGAAAGGTGGCAAAATAGCTTTTAAAGTTGATAAAGTAGGGATCATACATGCGTCTATCGGCCGTGTGAGTTTCGCACCCGAGAAAATAGCTGAAAATTGTCAGGAATTTATTAACGCAGTCGTTAAATTAAAACCTGCAAGTTCAAAAGGTACCTACCTCAAAGGGGTAAGCATGGCCAGCTCAATGAGCCCAGGCATTGCAATCGACACAAAATCTGTTCAAAACTAAATCTCAATCGCTTGGGCTTTTTGCCTGGGATAAAAAATATTTTTTATGACAAAGCAAGAGAAAAATGAAGTGATAGAATTGCTTAAAGGTAAATTCTCTCAATACAATAACTTCTACATTACGGATACGGAATCTCTTACCGTAGAACAAGTAGGAAAATTGCGAAGTGTTTGTTTCGACAAACAAGTAGAAATGAAAGTGGCAAAAAACACTTTGATTAAAAAAGCATTAGAAAGCATTGATGCTGAAAAATATGCCGGAGTTTTTGATTCATTACACAAAGTAACCGCTTTAATGTTTAGCGAAAATCCTAAAGATCCCGCAATGATTCTTAGTGGATTTCGTAAAGAAAACAATAAAGAAAAACCGGTATTGAAAGCAGCTTTCATCAATGGAGATGTATTCGTTGGTGACAACCAGCTGAAAGCATTAACCATGATCAAAACCAAAAACGAACTTATTGGAGACGTGATTGGTTTATTACAAGCACCAATTCAACGTGTATTGGGTGCATTGGAAAACAAGGATAATGCAAAGAAAGAAGAAGCTACAGTTGAAGCTGCTCCTGTTGCAGAAGTGGCTCCAGTTGTGGAGGCAGTTGCCGCTCCAGAAGCACCAGCTGCTGAAGCTCCTGCTGTTGAAGTTGCTCCAGAAGCACCCGCTGCTGATGCAACAGATGCACCAGTGGAAGGATAATCTATCCAGAATCTAGTTACTAGATTCCAGATACAAGATAACACCTGGCCGGACGGTAAACAAAAGGCATTAAACAATTTTTTTAAATCTCCGCCGGAGTCGAAAACAATGAAGGCGGAAAAAATTCAAACAAAATGGCAGAAATTAAAGCATTAGCAGAAAGCTTAGTAAGCTTAACTGTAAAAGAAGTTCAGGAATTAGCAGAATTCTTAAAATCAGAGTACGGAATCGAACCAGCTGCAGCTGCAGTTATGGTAAGTGCTGGAGACGGTGGTGGTGCCGCAGCAGCAGAAGAAAAAACTTCATTCAATGTAATTCTTAAGAGCGGCGGCGCAAGCAAATTGGCTGTTGTAAAAATCGTTAAAGAAATGACTGGTTTGGGATTAAAAGAAGCTAAAGACTTAGTTGATGGCGCTCCAAAACCTATTAAAGAAGGTGTGGATAAAGCAACTGCAGAAGATATGAAAGCTAAATTAGTAGAAGCTGGAGCTGAAGTAGAATTAGCTTAATTTTTCTATCTAAATATGATTAATAACCCGGGTTCTCCCGGGTTTTTTTTACGACATTCTAATCGCATACAAACTTTTGCTTTTAGCCCTTTTATAAATAGTTTCCCGATTAGTCATGTAGCCACTAAACCCTAAAAAAAAGATA
>CANFGZ010000184.1 GCA_947446585.1 Chitinophagaceae bacterium
CATATCAGCATCCTGCTCAATGGCTCCAGATTCTCTTAAATCACTTAATTGAGGCATTTTATTTCCTTCTTTTCTTTTTTCTACTTCCCGGCTTAACTGAGATAATGCTATTATAGGAACTTGTAATTCTTTGGCCAAACTTTTTAGATCTCTGGAGATTTTACTGATTTCCTGTTCGCGGTTACTGTTTCTGTCGGCACTGCCACTCATCAGCTGCAGATAATCAATAATAATCAAACCAACATTGTATTTATTTTTCAAGCGACGGCACTTGGCTCTTAATTCAAAAATATTTAGGGCCGCAGAATCATCAATATAAATTGGGGCTTTGCTCAAACGTTCTATTCCTTTTTTATAAAGTTGTTTCATTTCATGGTCTTCAAGTTTTCCTCTTGAAATTTTCTCGAGCCATATCTCACTTTCTGCACTGAGAATACGGGTTACCAATTGTGAACTACTCATCTCCAAACTAAAGAATCCAACTGCAGTAGGTTTGGTTGGATGAAGGGCAGCGCTACGGGCAAGGTTAAGCGCAAATGCTGTTTTACCAACCGAAGGTCTGGCCGCGAGTATAATCAAATCTGTGCTTTGCCAACCATAGGTTATTCTGTCAAGAGAAGGAAAACCTGTAGGCACACCCGTAATGTCGTCTTGACGGCTTCTCATGTCATCAATCTTTTTGATGGTACTCATGATGACAGTATCAATACTATCAAAGTTCCTTCTTAAATGATTATTAGTGATTTCAAATAGCTTTCCTTCTGCAGAATCAAGCATATCAAAAACATCCGTGCTGTCCTCATAAGCCTCTCCGATTATTTCACTGCTGATGCGGATCAATTCGCGTTGAATAAACTTCTGAACCACAATACGGGCATGGTATTCAATATTTGCTGAAGAAACAACGGAATTAGTTAATTTAGTAACATAATAAGGACCACCAACGAATTCCAAATCTTCTCTCGTTCTTAGTTCCTCCACTACCGTTAGTAAGTCAATTGCTTTGCTTTGGTTAGAGAGTGCTTGCATAGCTCTGAAAATACGCTGATGGGATTCCTGATAAAAACATTCAGGTTTTAAAATTTCTATGGCCACATCAAATGCACTTTTTTCAAGCATAATTGCCCCTAGAATAGCCTCTTCCAGTTCTTTTGCCTGAGGTGGTATTTTTCCAAACACCATCGTGTTAAGATCTAAAGCAGGTTTCCTTCTTATTTTTCTATCCTTATTAAGATTTGTTAATTCCATTTATATAAAGCGTTTTGCTGAGTTATTGTATAAAATCATTTTTGTAATCCGAAACTTGACTAAGGTAAATTCAAATAAGTGATGATAAAATAAAAATCTTTTCTCTCACCTCTTTAAAATTGGTTTTCCACAGACAATTCACATGTAAATTTAGCTTATCCACGGCTTATGAACAGAACTATTCACAAAAATGAAGAACAAAATGCTAAAATGAAGAAAATTATTCACAATTCGAAGTCATGTTCAAATCTTTTTTTGCACTTTATTTTACTAAAAAATTCTTGTTCGTTTGAAAAAAAATACAATTTGACTTTTTATTTAATTGAGGCTATGGAACGATACCTTCTAAGACCTAAAAAACTATCTTTGCCAGGAAAATAATAATATTAAATGACTATATCATATAACTGGCTGAGTGAATATCTGCCCCAAAAATTAAACCCTGAAGTTTTATCCGGCATTTTAACTTCTATTGGTCTTGAAGTAGAAAGCATGGAAAGTTTCGAAGAAATTAAGGGCGGTTTGAACGGCCTCGTAGTTGGAGAAATAATGAGTTGCGAAAAACATCCCGAAGCCGATAAATTAAAACTCACTACCGTAAATGTTGGTCAGCCCGAATTATTGAACATTGTTTGTGGTGCCTCAAACGTTGCCACAGGCCAAAAAGTTATCGTTGCAACCATCGGCTGTACTTTGTACCCAGCTTCAGGCGAACCATTTACCATCAAAAAAGCAAAAATCAGAGGTTCAGAAAGCCAGGGAATGATTTGTGCAGAAGATGAAATAGGACTTAGTGCAGATCATTCAGGAATTATCGTTTTACCCCAATCAACATTAGCAGGAACAACCGCAGCTGAAATCTACAAACCTCATTCGGATATTATTTATGAAATAGGCCTTACTCCAAATAGAATGGATGCCATGAGCCACCTGGGTGTTGCCAGAGATGTATGTGCTTATCTTTCTTATCATCAGCATAAAAAAATTGAAGTTGTTCTACCCTATCAAACCAGTTTCAACTCCGACAGTCAAACTTCAGATATTACCGTAACTATTGAAAACGATACAGCATGTAAGCGTTACAGTGGAATCAGTATTTCAGATGTAACGGTTTCAGAAAGTCCAGACTGGCTCAAACAAAAATTAAAAAGTATTGGCCTGAAGCCTGTTAATAATATTGTAGACGTTACCAATTTTATTCTGCATGAAACGGGTCAGCCACTTCACGCTTTTGATGCAGATCAAATTGTCGGAAAAAAAGTCATTGTTACCTTTGCAAAAGAGGGATCTGTTTTTAAAACACTGGATGAAAAAGACAGAAAAATGACTGGAGCAGATTTGATGATTTGTAATGAGAATGAACCCATGTGTATTGCTGGTGTTTATGGTGGTTTGAAAAGTGGTGTATGCAAAGAAACAAAAAATATATTTCTCGAAAGCGCCTGTTTTGATAAGGGTTATGTAAGAAAAACGGCAATTCATCACGACTTAAGAACAGATGCTTCCACAAGATTTGAAAAAGGAGTGGATATCAGCAACACAGTAACTGTATTAAAAAGAGCGGCGTTGTTGATTAAAGAAATTAGTGGAGGAAATATTTCAAGTGATATCATTGATATTTTTCCAAATCCTCAATCAAACACAGTTATAGAATTCAGTTTTGAATATCTTAAAAAATTAAGCGGAAAAGCATACGAACATAAGGACGTGAAATCTATATTAACCGCACTCGGATTTCTGATTACAAAAGAAACTGAACATTCCGTTACACTTTCTGTTCCATTCAGCAAATCCGATATTAGTATTCAGGCTGATATCGTTGAAGAAATCATGCGTATTGACGGACTTGATAATGTTGAAATTCCTTCTGCCATTTCTATCGTGCCTGCTATCGAAAAATCAGCAAAGAAATATGCGCTGAGGGAAAAGATATCAAATTATCTCACCGGACTTGGGTTTTACGAAATCTTTACAAACAGCATTACCAATAGTGCTTATTATAATGAAGCCGAGTTGGGCAACGCTGTTAAAATGATCAACAGTTTGAGCAGTGAATTAAATATCCTCAGACCCAAAATGATACAAAGCGGTTTAGCAGTTATAGCCCACAACTTAAATCGTAAAAATAACCATCTTCTTCTTTTTGAATTCGGAAAAACATACTCCATTTCAAGCGAAGGGAAATACAAAGAAAGCAATCGTCTTGCGCTTTATATTTCTGGAAATTCAGAAGAGGCGGGCTGGAAAAATCCTTCTAAAAAAGCAGATTTTTTTTATCTCAAAGGTGCCGTTGAAAATATTTTTAAATTAAACGGAATTAAAAAACTATCCTTCGAGCCTATAGTGAATGAAGTATTAGAGTTGGGCAGTTCCGTCATGATGGGTAAGTTTTTATATGCTCATTTAGGAGAAGTCTCACAAAAAATGCTCAAGAAGTTTGACATAAAACAGCCTGTACTTTTTGCCGATATTGATATCGATTTGTTTTTCGATCAAAAAATAAAGCCGATTCAATATAAAGAGTTATCAAGATTTCCGGTTGTAAACAGAGACCTAGCCATTTTGGTGGATAAAAATGTTTCCTATTCTCAAATAGAGCAAATAGCTTTATCAAATAAAATTGAACAATTGACTTCCGTTCAGCTTTTCGATATTTTTGAAAGTGAAAAGCTTGGAGCCGGAAAAAAATCAATGGCTATCAGTTTTACGTTCCTTGATGAAAACAAAACTTTAACCGACAAAGAAATAGACGGATTTATGAACAGTATTATTTCCGGATACGAAACATCTTTGCAGGCAGAAATCAGAAAATAATTATCATTGGAACAAATAGAAACACATTTAAACAGAATTCACTCAAAGCTTCAGGAATTACTGAAAAAGCATGCTTCTCTACAAAAGCAAGCTATTCAGCAGCAGGAACAGATAAATACTTACAGACAACAGCAAGAAGCAAATGAAAGAAAAATAAAAGCCCTCGAAGAGCAGCAATATATTCTAAAGTCGGCTGCCGGCGAATTGAACAATTCTGATAAAAAAGCTTTTGAACAAACGATTTCAAAATATATTAAAGAAATTGACAAATGCATCGCTTTATTGAGCGAATAAACCCAATATTATGGCTGAAGAACTTATTCCCGTAAATATTTTAATCGCAGACAGAACGTACCGCATTAAAACCAGTCCTTCTGACGAGGAAGTGGTAAGAAAAACGGTTAAACTCATTAATGATAAAATAATTGAGTTCAAAACTAAATTTTCTGGAAAAGACATGCAGGATTATGTATCAATGGTAATTATATGGTATGCCACCCAAAACACCTCAAGCGAAAACTCCTCAGTTTTGATTGAACAAATTACCGAAAGCCTCACAAAAATGGAATCTCAGCTTGACAAGGCATTATAATTTTTTTTATTTCAAAAAATATATTCTTTTAACAATAAGGGATTGGGTATTCCTCCCCAAGAGTTCAATA
>CANFGZ010000185.1 GCA_947446585.1 Chitinophagaceae bacterium
ATTTCTATTTAATCCTCTTTTGACTGCTTCTAAACCTATTCCAGCCGAGGCGCCTATGATTGTTATATTCATTTTGTTTTTTTATTAATTTAGGTTTTGAGTTGTAGGCGGCTTCGCGCCTAACGTTTTGCGGCTTTGCGAAGGTGGCGTCCCGATAGTATCGGGATTCTCCATCATTTAGCTGGCGGATGACTTTGGAACACGCATTAAAAATCAGCGATGTAAACCCCGCCTTTGGGGCAGGGTCTTTTATGGGCTAGTTATAATCATTTCTTATTTAAAGAATTTTTTATAATCCGGATTGTCGGGAGTAATAACTACATAAATTGTATCAATAATTTTTCCCGAAATTTTTTGCTGTTGATTTCCATTAAAAACGTTTCCGAAATTCTTTTCAAGCACTTCTACTTTGGTAATAAAATGACTCGTTTCACCTCTGTTATCAAACCAATTTTTGCCAGCCGTTTCGTGATAAACTAATTTCACTTTCCAGCCATATTGAGCTGCTGAATCAAGCCTATTGATTATTTGTTGGTCTGGCTTATCATTATCAATTGAAAAATCAAAAGGAACACTACTATTCATTCCTGTTTGAGTTACGTTTAAATGACCTTCCCAGCTCTTCCAAATTAAACCTGTTTCTGAAAATTGGGTAATAACACCAATTCTTTCGCCATTCGAGTAATTCTCACTGCAACTTGACAAAAGAGTTAGAGATGCGTAAATTAAAACCGAAACACCTATTCGTTTTTTCATTTTTTTCATTTATATATTTCCTACTCGTAAGGCTTTTCGGTTATCGCCCTGTTTTAAAAATGGTTTCTAGTCTCCACTTTTTTGTTAGTCAATTAACAAAATATTTTTAGAAAAATAAAATTTGTCCTTTGGTTGTTCTCTTGTCTGTAAGCTCGTGCTAAATGATTTACTCCTTCCATGTCGTTACAGCTTTGTCGTAAAGGAAGTCAGCCCGTTTTGCAATTTCACTTTCGTCCCAAGTTGTAAGTGCTAAGTATTGGCTGAATGTGTCTAAGCCTGCTGCATACTTATTTAGTCCTGGCTTGCTCGGTTTTCCGCTTTTCTTTACACCCCAACTACCGTCACGGATTGATGAGTTAAGAGATGCAGTAATAATTGTCAAGTTGCCAAGTGTCAAAAGTTTTCTGTTACGGCTAATCTTGTCTTGTTCGTTTGAAAGTTTGCCCCAGTGGTTTTCCCACTTCATAGGCATTAGGTGCTCTAAACTATAACGGGCAAGTCCCAACAAAGAAGTAGCGTGCTTTGCTCTGTCTCGGATTTTAGATTCAATGAAATACAAAATCCCTGCTGCTTGTTTATTGGTGAGTTTTGATTGATGAAATCCGTCTTTCAGTTCGCTGTCTGACGGCATAAAGTTTACTTTATCAGAACGCTTATCAATAAAGTTTTTCAAGTCGTCTTTTGTCAGAATGTTGTTTGAGATAAATCGTTCGCCAAACAGTTGGTTGTAATTTTTTGTGTTTGCATGGCAAACCATTCTGCGCATGATGTAGGTTTCTAAGTAGTCAAAGATTTTGCTTTGCTCTTGTTGGTCTGTTACATTTTTAAGAACAAACAAAACATACGGAATTAGCGTGGTGTTTTCCATGCCAAATATTATGGCATTTATTCTTTCAATGCTGCTACTGTCGGATAACTCGCTATCAATAATTTCAATGTCAAAATTCTCTTGGAAAACTTTTGCATACTCTTTTATTTCTGCAATCAATTCAAGTTTGTTGATGTTGTAATTCTTGATGAATTTTTTGTAAGAGTCAAACAGTCCTTCAACTTTTGTAAATTCGTCTTTGTCCTCACTGCTTACTTTATATGTGCTGTCTTGAATTTTTATTTGAAGGAAAGAGTAGAAAAACAAGTCAATGAAATATCTTCTTAATCGTCCTGTCATAATTTCTGTATCCCAAAAATCTTTTGTGTCGTTGTCTTTTTCAAAAATACTTTGCCAATAGTCCTTGTAAAGTTGAATGTCATCTCTGCCGAAGAAATAATTTTTGAGGAGTTCGGCTGTTGTGAGTTTTACACCTAAGGAATTTATAGTGTCAAAAATTTGTTGCTCGTCTTCATCTGTTCCAAGGTCAATACCAACGAACATGATGTTCGTTAGAATGTTTTGGAAGTTCAGTTTCTTTTCGTCAATGTTTTCAGAGAAGTAAGTATAAGCCCTTGTAACATTATCGTATGCGGTGATTTTGTCCTCTTTTTTTAAATCTAAAATTTTGTTGAACGCTGCAACATCATTGTGATTGTGCAACAATGCTATTTCATTGTTCTTCATTGGAAGTCGGAACAAAGTAGTTAGATAAGCATTGCTTGTTTTCATACTCAACACTTTGAAGAAAATGTTGAGAGTTGTCAAACGCTGTTGCCCGTCAATTACTGTCCGCTTGTCGCCAACACTTTGTTGCGATGTGGTCAACTGTTGTTTAAGAATAACCGAACCTAAAAAGTAAGGTTTGTTGCTGTGAGAAACATGCTCCATGTCAGTGAGAAATCGTGCCCATTGTGGAGTGTCCCAAACATAAGCTCTCTGAAAAAAAGGAATTTCTAAAATTTTGTTTCCGTTAAAAATGTCGTTAATGGTTCGTTTACCTGCTTCCATGTTTTTTCTTTTTGTTTGTTAATGCTCGTCAGTTTGAAGTTGCACGGTCGCCATAGAGTTGCCGATAACGTTTAGCAGCCTTGTGTGGTGCTGGTTTAGAAAGCGCAAAACTATCTTAACCGATAAGCTTTATTAAATGGATTAAACTGGCCGCAAATGTTTAGAAATAAATTTATACCGCTGTGAAAAAACATATGCAACTTGCACGAACCCAGCATCACGCAAGGGTGCTGTTAGGCGTTCGTTTTTACTTTCTTTAGTTGTTATAGATAGAAATTTCCTCTTCTGTTAATCCAGCGTATTCCATATAATCTAGTTCAGCATATATTATTTCTTCTGCTTCTTCTATTTCTAAATTAATAGTAAACTTCAAAGCATTTCTTTCAACATAATCATTGAGTTTGTCTTGGTCTATTGTTTGCACAAGAGAAATACCAGATTCCTTTTCCCATTTTTCATGTTTTTTTAAATTCTTATTCAATATACTTTTCTTCCAAATCAAGCAGTTTTATAATGCCTTTATCGCTCAACTTTTCATTTAATTCGTCAGAAATATTTTCTCTTATAAATTCTATTGCATCATCCTGATTATATTCCAATTCTTCTTCTTCGTTTTTCATATTTTTCTTTTTGTTATTTCTGAATTCTTGCCCACCAAGTATAAATAACATCATCTTCTGTCCACTTACCATAAAGGAAAAATGTTTTTTCGTCTTTATCTTTAAATAGCTCACACTTCATTTCGCCATTCCAATCCCTATCTGCCTTGTCGTAGAAATTTCCTGAATAACCCAAACCAATGTCATCTGGTTTTAAATTTACATTATAACTTATTTGTTCCCCTTCTAAATCAAATGGACTAGTTGTAAACTCAATCATATTGTCGTCAACTATTATGTTTTCAATGTCTGTGACTGCACTTGCTGTTTCGCCCTTTTTGTAGTCGCGACTGCCCTTAAATTTAAAGTCGTCTGCAATCCAATAAATTTTTCCTGTTAGCATATTTATTTGTTTTTTGTTTTTATTTCTTTTTTCGGTTTTCCCCATTCAAGTTAGAATGATCGTCCGCTAAATGGCACCTAGCGTCTAGCAGCTTTGTGCTGGCGTGCAAGGAATCAGGTTCTAATTGGCAGCACATTTTTGATTAGCAGATCTGCAAATCCATAGCAGGGCACGCTGGCTCAAAGCTGCTGTTATCGGTTTGGGCTGTTATTTTTGGCCGATGGGCTTACTTTTATTTTCTGCCAAACGCGCTTTGATATAAGCCTTTAATTGTTCCACACTCATGCTCTGTGTGTCTAAGCTTATTTTATCACGAATTTCGCGCATCATTTTGACTGCGTCGAATGATTTGTCTTTTTTATTCTTCTCCATAGCTAACAAGGTCTTTAGGACTGCGGATCTCTAGCATTGAATATCCCAATCGAAGATTCACGGAATTGTATTCCTTTATTCGGCTTAAATTAACAATGTGTTTAAAGTTCCAGCTGGCAAGCACATCTACTTTATGCAGCGTAGCCAAAGCAATATGACGGCAGTCTTCCAGGCTTGTTTTACCAACTACATTTTCTTCAATATATGTGTCAGCTAGCTTTAAAGCTTCCTCGCTTAGTTCAATGCGTTCGAAGAATGAAGGCGGATACTGCTGCAGAAGTTGGCGCACCCGCTCTGGTGCGCTTAAAAGTTCAAGATCGAGTAGGTCTGAAACAACAAAAACGATTTCACCTTGCTCCAATCTTTTGAATAGAAGAAATGTTGCTTCTTTGAACTCTTCATCGAAGTAACCGCCGATGACGGAGGTGTCAATATAGATACGTTGTTTCATTGTAAGCTCAAATTTAGCAATAATATCCAATTATTCTTGAAACGCAGTCTCTGCCTAACCGATAACGTTTTGCAGCTTTGCGAAGGTGGCGATTTTCTTTCGGTCGTCATTTATTAATTTGTCTACTTCTACTTCGGTTCGTCTTGAAATAACGAAATTTTAAATGCTCTCCGTTGCCAGTCCTTTCTCCATTATATAGTTTAAGAGCTAACGTATTCTCGTC
>CANFGZ010000186.1 GCA_947446585.1 Chitinophagaceae bacterium
AAGTTTGCGGCTGTCCTGCAATTACTAGCAGCACATGCAGCATAATATACTGTTGTGCCTGGGGTGTTTGTATTTATTAACCCCGAGCCTGAAAATCCAACTGGATTAAAAGTATTTCCAGAAAAAATTGAAGTACCTCCGGTTGAAGCTAAATACCAATCAGCATTAGCAGTTGTAACCGACAAAATTTGCCCTCCGGATGATGTGCTGACATTCCAGGTAAAAGGTGAAGAAAGAGTTCCAGATGTAGTAGCATAGGTTGTAGAATACAATGAGTAAGTTACCCCAGCGGTTAAATTTGCTGTCAGTAATGGCTCATCCCCTAAAATTCCACCATCATCATCTCCAACAATCCAGGTGCCGCCTCCGCTACAATTACCTGGAACGAATGCACCTGAAGTAATATAGCCCATAGCGTCGTAAGCAGCAGTATCTTTCATTTCAAAAGTATAACTACCTGTTATGCTGACCTGAAAAATTTTGACCGCATAATTTCTGGTAACAGCTGCATCAAAAGAGCAAACAGAAGTATTAAGAATTGATGTTGTAGGTTTCAATGCTATAGGATCGGTTGCTGCTGTAAAAGCTCCGGTAATAACCAATCCGGAATTCGAAAAACTTGAGCAACCAGTTGCACTAATAGAGCCTGCAGAACCTAAGCATATGCTAGCATTTGTTGTTGATGGACCTTGATTGATGACCACTGTAGTAGAAGCTGATGAACTACAACCATTATAACTGGCTACTAAAGTATATACCCCAGCAGCAGCAAGAGTTATATTGTTTATTGAAGGACTTAATGAAGTGGATGAAAATCCATTGGGTCCTGTCCAGCTGTAAGTTGCTGTTGGTTGATCACTAACCCCTACTAAGTTTAACGTTTGAGAAGAGCAAACAGGGCCGTTATTTGATACACTAATTACTGCAGGAGTACATGAATTGATTGTTGTAGTCCAAAGGCCTCTTCCATGAGTAGCTGCAATGATGGTACCATCACCGCTTCTGTATTTAAGCATATCAGTCCTTACTGCAGGAAAACTTGGGCATGCATTCCAAATGGTAGAAGCTCCATTAATCAGATCTGTAGTAAACACCCCCAATTCTGTAGCAATAATGGCTTTTGTATTATCACCGGGTAAAAACATGCACCAGCGTACAGGCATGTCGGGTAGATTGCCATCAATTGCCGTCCAGTTTGTTCCTCCATTAGTTGAAACCCATACATTATTGACTCCATAATTAGAAAAACAAGCCATTAAATATTGCTCTGAAGTGCCGAAATTAATAGCGGAAACAGATCCGCTCATCCCCGCGTCTGAGATATTCACCCCTGCAGAAGAAGATGCGGCTGTATTTGCGTTATCGAGATAAGTTACTCTGCCACCGGCTGTACCAAAGTAAACTCTATTTGCTGTGTAAGGAGAAACCGCCACATTAGTCACCTTAGCGCTATTAAAAGCTGTAATACTTGCAACAATAGCAGCTCCTGTTGGGAACCCAGTAGTAGCATAATAGGTTCCTGCAGCAGTTGTTTGAGCCGTTGTCCATCTGAAAAATTCACCTGCATCACCACCTGCATATAAAACATTAGCGGTGTTATCATAATCCAATGGATTTACAAAACTTCCAAAATTGGTGGAGCCAGTGGATCCTTTATAAAAATAACATGATGACCATGAACTTCCGGTGTTTGAAGATCTTCTGTAGGCATTATAAACATAAGAACCAAATTGATACTGAGGTTCATTTTGATCAATAGCAACAAAGCAACCATCCCCGCCTGTAACCTCTGTAGAACCGCTCAAGCCTGCTCCGTTTAATTGATGAACACCATTATCTTGAGCTCCTGCTAAAAAGTAATTTGGGTAATTAACATTATTTGGATGGATAGCGCACGAATAAAACTGTTTTATTCTTAACCCAATATTCCTGTCCCTTATAGTGGTTCCGCCATCTGACGAAAAGTGCACGCCACCATCACAACCCCAAATCAATTTAGTTCCTCCATCATACCAGAGTATTTTATGAATATCGGCATGAACATATTGACCTGTAGTTCCTACCCAAGTGGATATTTTTGTCCATGTAGCACCACCATCAGTAGTTTTATATGAATCCAGTCCACCAATAATGACCTGATTGGTATTTGCAGGATTAATATCTATGGATAAAGCATACCAAGCTTGTCCACTTGCCCAACCTGATGTAGGCTGACCAGTAGTTGAAGCCCAATTGGCTCCTCCATCTGTTGATTTATAAATTGTTGGAACCTGGTAAGTTGCATCACCAGGAAGTGCATATAATACATTTCCTTTAACTGCAATTTCAGCTCTCATTGAATAAGTGGGAAAAGCAGTTGTTGGAGTTGTCCAGTTAGTAGTTGTGACCGTTGAAGGAATATCGGTAAAACGATAAGCTTGAGCACTAAAAATTCCAGCGACTACATGAAGCCTTCCTGCAGCTGAAGTGGAACTGATTTCTAGATCACAAATGCTAGTACTTAAACCAGAAGGTGTAATTGATGTCCAGGTTGTTCCACCATCATTACTGCGCAACAGGCCATTTCCTCTGGTAGCCAAATAAACATTACCAAGATAATCACAAAGAATCCGGGTACAATATCCATAAGCGGAAGTAGTACTAAGTTGAGTCCAGGTAACCCCATGATCTGTACTTTTAAAAACTCCGTTTCCTTTCACAGCATCAGCATTAGAATAAGACTCCCCAGTGCAGAAATAGATTGTGTTATAATTGGCTGGATTCTGGCAAATATCAGTAATAGCGAGATTGCTTAAAAAATCGTTTACCAGCGTCCAATTTGCTGGCGATGTAGTTATATCCGTTGTTTTCCATAATCCCCCATCAACGCCCCCAATCCATACCGTTTTGTGCGTGGCATCAGACGAATCCACCATTACTGCTCTAACTCTTCCTGAAGTAACTCCACTATTGGGTCTTGTGTTTCCATTGCTGGCTCCAACAACATCAGTATTGGGGCCTCTTTCCACCCAATTTAAGCTTAATGCTGAAGAAGCGGCGTTGGCTCTTCTGGCTAATACATCAGCTTTAGAATGTTTGGTAAATTCGATTGCTGCTAAAATTTTTTCTCTTGGAACTTTTCCTGTTGCAGGATCTTTTGTTCTTTCATATTCAAATGCAGCGGCTTTATCTGGACCATCATATTCCTCATTTTCATCTTCACTTTCAATGCCATTTTTTTCTCTTTCGCGTTCTCTTTCTCTTTCTTCCCTTCGCTCTTTTTTGTTTATTACCCTAATTGAATTTTTCTTATCATGTTTGTCATTTTGTGCTTCAGAAGTAAAACAAGAAAATAACAAAAAAAGAAAAATGAAGAATAAGCTTACAAATTTTTTCATAAAAAAATCAATTAATTAGCATTTTGGTAAAACGAAAGTATTTTCCTGAAATTAAAGAGGTGTAAAAAAAGAAGACGAATATACTTACATAATAATTTAAAATGAAATATTTAACAGGCATATTTTAAAGTTGAGAAAATAACTTTTAAATCGGAAACTCACTTGAGAATTTTTACTTCATTTGACACTAAAAAAAAGCCCCGCTAAGCGAGGCTTTACTATAAATCATTCAATAAAATTACCATTTGTCTACTTCTTCATCACTTCCATTATCCATTGATGGCGTATCTAAAGGAACATCAACCGGAGATTCAGAAGCAGTATTAGAAGAAAAGTTAGAAGCTACAGTTGTTTCCTCACCTGAATTTACTACTGTTGAATCATCTCCTTCATAAGGCGTATCATGATTAAAAGCATCAAAATCAAAATCAGGCATTAATTCCGTTTTTACATGTTCTATAGTTTCGCTAAGTCCTCTTAGAAACTTATTAAAGTCTTCTTTGTACAAAAAGATTTTATGACGATCGTATCCATCAGAATCAAAACGTTTACGACTTTCTGTAATGGTTACATAAAAGTCATTACCGCGTGTTTCTCTTACATCAAAAAAGTAAGTTCTGCGTTTTCCAGCTTTCACACGAATGCTGTACACACTTTCCATTTTTTTGTCGTTGTTCTCGTAAGCCACTGTCGTTTATTTTAGTTTTAAAAAATCTTCCTTAAAAAGAGTTTGACAAAGATAAATTTGTTTTTGATATGACAAAATATTTACGAAAAAATAGCCTTTAAATCTACAATCAATTCCGATTCCTTTCATTCTCAACGTCTTGCTGTCTTTTATACATTTCAAAATACAAGCCTTTTTGATTAATTAGCTGCTCATGAGTACCTAATTCTGCGATTTCTCCGCTTTCCATAACAACAATTTTATCAAACTGAAACATAGAAAAAATCCGGTGCGTGACAATTATTGACGTTTTATTTTGTAGATATTCATAAAGGTTTTTCAAAATACGCTCTTCTGTTTTTGCATCAACCGCACTCAGACAATCATCAAAAATTACAATTTCAGGATTTTTTATCAGCGCTCTGGCGATAGAGATTCTTTGTTTTTGACCGCCACTTAATGTAATTCCTCTTTCTCCAATCATTGTTTCGAATCCATTCGGAAAAGACATGATTTCTTCATAAATACCCGCATTTTTTGCAGCGGTAAAAACTTGCTGATCAGTAGC
>CANFGZ010000187.1 GCA_947446585.1 Chitinophagaceae bacterium
AATTTTCCAGCCAGGCAATCGTTTCCACATCAAGGTTATTGGTAGGCTCATCCAGTAAAAGAATATCCGGATTGCCAAACAATGCCTGTGCCAGCAATACTCTTACTTTTAAATTGGCACTAATATCTTTCATCAGCTGTTGGTGCATTACATCTTCAACACCTAACTCGCTTAAAAAAGTTGCAGCATCACTTTCTGCAGTATAGCCACCCATTTCACCAAATTCATTTTCTAATTCACCGGCCCTCATTCCATCAGCCTCACTAAAATCTTCTTTTGCATAAATAGCATCCCTTTCATGCATAACTTTCCATAATTTCTGATGACCCATCAGTACCGTATTGATAACTGAATATTCATCAAAAGCAAACTGATTCTGATTAAGCACAGCCATGCGCTCCCCGGGAGTGATATCTATAGTGCCCTTATTAGGCTCGATCTCTCCACTTATTATTTTGAGAAAAGTAGATTTGCCGGCACCATTAGCGCCGATAATTCCGTAACAATTCCCTTTTGTAAAATTGATATTAACTTCATCGAACAGAACCCTTTTGCCATAAGCTAGGGTGATATTATTTGCACTTATCATAATTGTAAAAAGTTCGCAAATATACTAGATTTGACTTTAAGGTTTAAAGTTTAAGGACTAATTGTTTTCATATTAATATCCTAAACCTACAAACATTCAGCCCTTAAACTTTAAACCTTAAACATTTATTACTTTTGCAGCATGAGCATTGTAAAACAAATTCAATCGGCTGTAATTAATGCCCTTTCCACCAGTTATCATATTCCTTTTACTGAAAAGGATTTTCAAATCAATCAAACCAAACCCGAATTTGAAGGCGACTATACCATTGTACTTTTTTCTTTGGTTAAATCCTTGAAAAAATCTCCTGAAGAAATCGGAAACGAGCTGGGCAAAACCCTCATCAACAATAATCCTCAACTTTTTACCTCATATAATATTATTAAGGGATTCCTAAATCTTGTAGTTGATGATCAATACTGGATAGCCCTGTTACAAAAAAACCACAACGATATCTGCTTTGGTAAACAGGCTATGAACGGCAAAAAAGTTATGGTTGAATATTCATCTCCCAACACCAATAAGCCCCTGCATCTTGGACATCTCCGAAATAATTTTCTGGGATGGAGTGTAGCAGAAATTCTGAAAGCAAATGGCTATCAAGTACTCAAAAGCTGTATCGTTAACGACAGAGGTATTCATATTTGCAAAAGCATGATTGCCTGGCAACTGTTCGCCAATGGTGCAACACCGGAATCAACCAATCAAAAAGGAGATCATTTTGTAGGCGATTATTATGTACGCTTCAATGATGAATATAAAAAACAAATCGCTCAATTGAAGGACGGAGGAATGAAGGAGGCTGATGCCGAAAAAAATGCGCCCATCATGTTGCAAACTCAGCAAATGCTGCAAGACTGGGAAGCAGGAAAGCCAGAAGTTATGGAATTATGGAAAACCATGAACAGCTGGGTGTATGACGGATTTGATATTACCTATAATAGAATTGGCAGCAACTTCGACCGCACCTATTTTGAAAGCAATACTTATTTATTAGGCAAGGATATTGTTCAGGAAGGATTGGATAAAAAAGTTTTTTACAAAAAAGAAGACGGAAGCGTTTGGATTGATTTGACTGCTGATGGACTGGACGAAAAATTAGTTTTAAGAAAAGACGGCACATCTGTTTATATGACTCAGGATATTGGTTTGGCCAAACAGAAATACGATGAATATAAAATCGATCAGAGTATTTATGTAATTGGCGATGAACAAAATTATCATATGAAGGTGCTGAAATTGATTGCTCAAAAACTTGAACTGCCTTATGCTGATGATATTTACCACTTAAGTTATGGAATGGTAGAACTCCCTACAGGCAAAATGAAAAGCAGAGAAGGCACCGTTGTGGATGCAGATGATTTAGTGGATGAAATGATCAATACAGCTCGGCATCATACAGAAGCGCTGGGCAAGGTAAAAGATTTTACTAGCGAAGAACTGGTTTCTTTATACGATGTAATTGGATTAGGTGCGATGAAATTTTATTTACTCAGGGTTGATCCTAAAAAGAAAATGATTTTCAATCCGGAAGAATCTATCGACTTTCATGGTTTCACAGGGCCTTTCATTCAATATACTTTTGCCAGAATAAAAAGTATTTTAAGAAAAGAAAAATCGGTGAGCACTGGAGCCTATTCAGGAAATTTACTGCCGCTTGAAAAACAAGTAGTATTTGTAGCAGAACAATTCCCCAATATAATTACTGATGCAGCAAAAGAACTCAATCCTTCTGTAATTGCGAATTATCTTTTTTTACTGGCAAAAACTTTCAATTCGTTTTATTCGGAGCATTCGATTTCAAATGCTGAAACATCACACAAAAAAGATTTGCGGTTACAAATTGCAGTTATGACTTCAAATATTCTTCAAAGTGGCATGAAACTTTTGGGAATCAGCGTACCCGAAAGGATGTAATACCAATTAGAATTGCAATTTAGTCCCTCATTTTCTGTCATAACTGATTTGACGACACAATCCATTTGATTGAAATTTGATTTTTATCAAAAAAATGTCAAGCAGGAACTTCAATGTTATAAATAGTGTAATTTTGTCACGAAAAAAAATACAGGGTCCATCTAATATAAAACATGACTAAAAGAGTACATAAAATTGGCGTATTAACCAGCGGAGGAGACAGTCCGGGTATGAATGCCGCAATCAGAGCGGTGGTAAGAACAGGTATTTTTCATGGATTGGATGTATATGGAGTGATGAGAGGTTATAGCGGAATGGTGGAAGATGATATCATTAAAATGGAAAGCCGAAGTGTGGCAAATATCATTCAAAGAGGTGGCACTATTTTAAAAACGGCCAGATGTATGGAGTTTATGGAGCCTGAAGGCAGAAAAAAAGCATACAAAAATTTACAAAAAAGAGGAATTGACGGTTTAGTAATTATTGGAGGCGATGGGAGTTTCAGAGGTGCACAGATATTCAGCAATGAGTTTGATATCCCTTGTATTGGACTTCCAGGAACCATAGATAAAGATATTGCCGGAACAGATTTCACTATAGGATTTGACACCGCCGTAAATACGGCAGTTGAAGCCATCGATAAAGTAAGAGATACTGCAGACGCTCACGACCGTCTTTTTATTATTGAAGTTATGGGACGTGATGCTGGATACATTGCCTTACACAGTGGAATAGCTACCGGCGCCGAAAATATTCTTATCCCTGAAAGAAAGACAAACATCAATGAGATGATTGAATCTTTAGCAGAAAAAGAAAAAAGAAAAAAACTGGTGAATCTGATCATTGTTGCAGAAGGTGATGAGTTTGGAGGAGCCAATGAATTAGCCAGCTACATCAAACAAAAATTACCCAAGCTCGAAACCCGTGTTTGTATATTGGGGCATATTCAAAGAGGCGGCTCTCCTTCTTGCATGGACCGCGTCATTGCCAGCAGAATGGGTTACCATGCCGTAGAATGTTTGATGGAAGGAAAACACAACGTTTTTGTTGGCATTTTAAATAACAAAATGCACTATACTCCATTAAATGAAGCGGTAAAAAAGAAACAACGTATTAATGACGAATGGATGAAAATTGTAAAAATACTGGCTACATAATTCTAGCCTTTCACCCCCCCTCACTAATTTAAAAAAACATAAAATAAACATGAGCAAAAACATTGGGAAGTATCTGCATCAAGGTATGGATAAGCAAGCAGGTATAATACATTCTCAGAAGAGAACAAAAATAGTGGCTACCGTTGGACCAGCTTGCGACAGTTATGAAGGATTATTAGCTTTGGTTAAAGCTGGAGTGAACGTATTCAGGCTTAATTTTTCTCATGGCTCACATGAAGACAAGAAAACAATCATTGAACATATTCGAAAAATAATTCGCACAGAGCCTTTTAATATAGCTATACTGGGAGATTTACAAGGACCCAAACTGAGAGTTGGCGATTTAGAAAATGGAAAAATTGAATTAATCGCAAACAACGAATTTATTTTCACAACAGAAAAAATGATAGGAACCAAGGATAAGATTTATGTTTCTTATCCAAATCTTACCAGTGATGTAAAAGTCAATGAACGTATATTTCTTGATGATGGTAAAATGGAAGTTAGAGTTGTAGAAATTCTTAACGACAAAGAAATAAAAGTAAGCGTTACTCTTGGTGGAATTCTATTGCCTAAAAAAGGAGTTAATCTTCCAGACAGTGCTTTAACAATGCCTTCAATGACTGAAAAAGATAGAGTTGATCTTGCTTTCATTATTGAACAAAACATCGATTGGGTTGCTTTATCATTTGTCAGAAAAGCTATAGACATAACTGAATTAAAAGATATTATTAAATCGAATAACAGCAAGATTAAAGTCATTGCCAAAATTGAAATGCCTGAGGCCTTAAAAAATCTAAGAGATATCATTGTGGAAAGCGATGGCATAATGGTTGCCCGTGGCGACTTAGGTGTTGAAGTGCCAATTGAACAAGTACCCGTTATCCAAAAAGACATCATCAG
>CANFGZ010000188.1 GCA_947446585.1 Chitinophagaceae bacterium
AAAGATGAAAAAATCAAAACAGTTTTTTTTATTGATGTTGACAGCCGTTTTTTTATGTAATGTGCAGGCGCAAAAAAAACAATCTAAAAAATCAACTACAGAAACAATAAAAATAAAGCCTCCTAAATTAAAAACATATCTTGGTATATTAACCGACTCTTCAACTGTTACTATAGATCAAGCAAAAGAATTTATTGGCTCATCTTTAAAAGTAACAGATGATAAAAATAATATACTAACGGTAACCTATTATCAGTTTCTGTATAAAAGAAAAGCCGTAAATGAAGATGAGAACACTGGTAAATTAACTCCAACAACAAGTATCGCATCTGATTATTTCACTAGCACACCTCTACCCGAAAAATGGATTAGCATCATTAAAGAAGAATTGATAGCTGGTGAAGAATTGTATTTCTTTGATGTAATAGCCAAAGATTCACAAGGGCATCCTTTTTACGCTCCCAATATAAAAATAATTACCAAGTAAATTAAGATGAATTGCATAGTTGACAGCGATGATTTTGAAATCATTCGACAAATTGCATTTGAAACATGGCCAAATGCTTATGGAAAAATTGTTACACAAGAGCAATTGGATTACATGCTGGAGAAAATTTATGACATCAATTCTCTTCAACACCAGCAAGAAATTTTAGGTCATCGATTTATTTTGGCAGTTGATGAAAATAATGCTGGCATTGGCTTTGCCAGTTTTTCAACTTACGAAAATCAAAACAATCATCACAGACTTCACAAGTTATATGTATTGCCCAACCAACAACAAAAAGGTATTGGTAAATTAATATTGGATGTCATTTATAGCGAAATCAAAAAGAACGGCGCCGGCAGTATTGAACTAAATGTAAATCGTTATAACAACTCTCTTCAATTTTATAAAAAACTAGGATTTGAAATTTTGAGAGAAGAAGATATTGATATTGGGGAAGGTTTTTTTATGAATGACTTCGTGATGTTTAAAAAAGTTTAAATCGCTGCGCTAGTTAAACGATATAAGACACTTTGCTGGTTGGATTATCCTTTTCGATGGTCAAACCATTAAACCGTTAAACCATTAAACCTAACAACCTCACTCCTACCACACCAACTGATGCGTCTGTTTTATCACCCCCATCACAAAAACACTCTGTACATTTCCCATGTTTTCAATCTGACTTAATCTGTTTACATGAAAGTCATAATAACTGTCCATATTTTCTTCTACTACTTTTAGCATAAAATCAAACTCACCGCTGATGTTATAACATTCTACCACTTCATTTAATTCATTGATTGATTTAATGAATTTCATTCCTGCATTTTTACTATGCTCTTTTAGTGATACGTAACAAATGACCATCAATCCCCTTTTTACCTTAGTATGATCTACCAAAGTAGCATATTGTTTAATTACCCCTGATTGTTCGAGACGTTTTATTCTTTCATGAACAGGCGTTGTACTCAGATGGACTTTAGCGGCAATTTCTTTTACTGTAGCACGTGCATTTTCCTGTAATAATTTCAAAATAGACAGATCAATCTTGTCGAGAGCAGGTATTGAAATAGTGATTTGTTCTTTTTTTACTGTCTTTTTCATACTTTAATTATATTTTATTCTTCTAAATTAATCATTTAAATTATTTTATCCTATTTTTTTAATATTATTTAGAATACTAGTATTTATATGTTAGGTTTGTACTCTAAAACAAATCAAATGTCAACAACACTAACATCCATCGACTTTTCCTTGAAAAACAAGGTAAAAGACATGAGCCTCGCAGCATGGGGCCGTAAAGAAATAAAATTAGCTGAAGCCGAAATGCCCGGATTGATGAGCATACGCGCAGAATATGCCGCTTCTCAACCTTTAAAAGGTGCAAGAATTGCAGGATGCTTACACATGACAATACAAACTGCTGTACTAATCGAAACTTTAATCGCATTGGGCGCAGAAGTAAAGTGGAGTAGTTGTAATATTTTCTCTACACAAGACCAAGCCGCTGCTGCAATTGCTGCTGAAGGTATTGGAGTTTACGCCTGGAAAGGTCAAACTAACGAGGAAGCTGAATGGTGTATCGAACAAACATTATTCTTTGGTAGCGCCGACAAACCTTTGAATATGATTCTGGATGATGGCGGTGATTTAACAAACATTGTATTTGATAAATACCCTGAGTTAATATCTAACATTAAAGGCTTAAGTGAAGAAACAACTACAGGTGTTCATCGTTTATACGAGCGTATGGCCAATGGAACTTTACCTATTCCTGCTATAAACGTTAACGATTCTGTCACCAAATCTAAATTTGATAATAAATACGGTTGTCAGGAATCATTAGTAGATGCAATTCGTCGTGCTACTGATGTAATGATGGCTGGTAAAGTTGCCGTTGTTGGTGGTTATGGCGATGTAGGAAAAGGATCTGCACAAAGTTTACGTGGTGCCGGAGCTCGCGTAATCGTAACCGAGATTGATCCAATCTGTGCACTACAAGCTGCAATGGATGGATTTGAAGTAAAGAAAATGATTGATGCCGTTAAAGAAGCTGATATCGTTGTTACTGCTAGTGGTTGCCGTGACTTGATTACTGAAAGTCATTTCAGAGCCATGAAAGATAAGGCTATCGTATGTAATATCGGCCACTTTGATATCGAAATCGACATCGCTTGGTTAAATGGAAAATATGGTCATACAAAAGATACCATTAAGCCTCAGGTTGATTTATATACTATCGATGGAAAAGAAGTTATTGTTTTGGCTGAAGGTCGCTTGGTAAATCTTGGCTGCGCAACGGGTCATCCAAGTTTTGTAATGAGTAATTCATTTACTAATCAAACTTTAGCTCAAATTGAACTTTGGACAAATACAGATAAATACGAAAACAAAGTTTATGTATTACCAAAGCATTTAGATGAAAAAGTAGCACGTCTTCACCTTGCAAAAATTGGTGTTGTGTTAGACACACTTACTGATGCACAATCAGAATACTTAGGTATTGATAAAAGCGGACCATACAAAAATGACATGTACCGTTATTAATAATATTCACTTTATGAGAACTGCCCTCTTCATTTATTTGGAGAGGGTTTCTTTTTTTATTTATTCAGTATGTTCAAAAAGTTTAAGAAGTTAAAAAGGTTTTAGACCATATACGTTAAAATGAGACATATTGAACATTTTGAACCTTTTCAACAATCATATACTTTTGATTTTTTAATTTTGAATTTTAAATTTCCTTAACACTGCTCATCAACATACATACACATCGGCCTCATAACAATGATGAGTGGTACATTCAGAATCTACATGCCGATTTTGATCAACTTAGATCACTGTGTTATTATTCTGTTGGATTACATCCCTGGTATATAGATCCGAATAACATTAAGCATGAAATGCTGTTAATGAAGACCGCGAGCCAACAAAAAAATGTATTGGCTATCGGCGAGTGCGGATTAGACCGGCTTTGTAATACCGATTTTAAATTACAGGAAAAAATATTTACAGAGCAAATCATCTGGGCAAATGAAATCGCCAAGCCACTTATCATACATTGTGTAAGGGCACATGCTGAAATCTTGAAATTACTGAAAGCATACAATCGTATTTCTCCGGTAATTTTTCATGGCTTTAATAACAGTGAAGATCTGGCAAAAAACATTATTCAAAAGGGCTATTTCCTTTCTTTTGGCAAACAACTCTTTAACCCTTCAATGGAAAAAGTATTTTCAAAAATTGGTGGTGAATATTTTTTTCTTGAAACCGATGATAGCGATTATACTATTGACACTATTTACAAACAAGCAGCCAAAATAAGAAATATTTCTTTAGATGGATTAAGTTTGCAGATTAAACAAAATCTTAAAAGCGTCTTTAATCTATCCAAATAATAATGAAAGATATTTCCTGGCTAGGGCGAACCACTTTACTGATTGGCGAAGATGCAGTTCGCGAACTCAATCAAAAACATGTATTGATAGTCGGTATGGGTGGCGTAGGTTCATTCGCTGCCGAGTTTATCTGCAGAAGCGGTATTGGCAAAATGACCATAATAGATGGCGATGTTGTAGATGCTACCAATCGCAACCGACAATTACCCGCCCTTTCCATAAATCACGGTATCTCTAAAGCAGATATCATGGCAGAAAGATTATTGCAAATCAATCCCGAAATCGAATTAATTGTAATTAAAGAATTTATTAACCCAGAAATGGTTGAACAGGTATTAGCCAATCAGCCCGATTATATAATTGATGCCATAGATAGCATTACTCCAAAAGTCACTTTCTTAACCATTGCTCATCAACTAAAAATCCCAATAGTGAGCAGTATGGGGGCAGGTGGAAAATTGGATCCAACTCAACTGAAAGTCGTAGATATTTCAAAAACAATTATCTGTCCTTTTGCACAGCAAATAAGAAAAACACTGAAAAAAAATCGAATTTACAAAGGAATTAAAGCAGTGTATTCTCCCGAACCTCCTATAAAAGAGAGCATTATGATGACAGACGGAAAAAATTATAAAAAGTCGGCCTATGGCACCATTTCCTATCTTCCCGCCAC
>CANFGZ010000189.1 GCA_947446585.1 Chitinophagaceae bacterium
AACCAATTCAGTCCGATTTTTCCAACACCTTCAAAATTACCGGGCTTAGTTCGGGGTTTCCAAATTCCAGCGCGCATAATACTAACTGCTGGAATCAGAGACAATTCTTTAGCTATAGTAATAACTTGGTCTTCTGTTTCAGCACTACACGGACCACTTATGATCAGGGGGCGACGGTTCCATATTTCACTTAATTGCAAATCCTTCATATCATCAGAAATGAGTACAAAACTAAAGCTATAAATCAATAAAATGAGCTAAAAGTCCAACAAAAAGAGAAAATGATGTACGGGAGGGGCAAAAAAAAGAACCACTCTTTTTGAGAGTGGCCCTTAGATTTGTCATTTAATTTTTTCAACCGTTTGACATTACGGTTAATGAGTTCTGTCTAAAATTATTTTTTAGCAGAATCAGCAGCAGGCTTAGCCATAGAATCAGTAGCTGGTTTAGCCATAGAATCAGTAGCCGCTGGAGCTGGAGCTGGAGTTTCTGTTGGAGCTACAGCTGCTGAATCAGTTGCTGGAGTTTCTTCTTTTGTTTCGCCACCACCGCAAGAAGTTAATGTTGCAGCGATCATTGCAATTGCTAAAAACTTTTTCATTGTTGTTTTTTTTTGGTTTAAAATTATAATTTGCGGTATAATACCGATTTCAAATAAAAGTAACCCATGTTTTTTATTTTTATTTTCGGGTTACTAATCAACATTAATAGTATAAAGTACACGTCGTGAATAATAATGGACAGGATAAAATTTTACTGGAGGGGTTAGCAAGACAGAATAAAGAATCCATTGAACTCATTTATAAAGCCAATTATAAAATGATTCAAAATCTGATTCTGAACAACAAAGGTACAATTGATGATGCTGCCGACATTTTTCAGGAATCAATGATTGTCCTCTATGAAAAAGCTTTAAATCCGGACTTTATTCTTACTTGTCAGCTGAAAACTTTTATTTACTCTGTTTGTAAAAGATTATGGTTAAAAAAGCTTCAGCAACAACAAAGATTCTTATCCCAAACAGATGATTTTAATCAAGTTGTATCTGTTGACGAAGATTTAGATTTATATAAAAAAAGACAGGCAAGCTTTGACATCATGGAGCATGCAATGGCCAAAATTGGAGAGCCCTGCAAGAGTTTACTTGAGGCATACTATATCGAAAGAAAACACATGCAAGAAATTGCCTCCGAATTTAGTTATACCAATGCCGATAATGCGAAAACACAGAAATATAAATGTCTGGTCAGATTGAAAAAACTATTTTTTGCCGAATATAAAAATCTGAAATAGCTATAAATTATAATACTATTTCAACCGAGAATATTCAAGTCTATATAAAGCAAGCAAAAAATGTATTGATTACTAATAATTGAAATAATATGGAAGAATCATTATTATTAGACACCGTAGAAAGATACAACAATGGCGAAATGAGCGCTCAGGAACTTTTCCATTTTGAAGAAATGCGAAAAAACAATGCCGAATTCGACCAAATGGTAGTTGAACATCTCTTTTTTATACAGGACTTAGAAAAATACGCTGACTTTAAAAGACTTAAAAACAGACTCAATGAAATTGAAGACCAACTTTCTGTGGAAGGCGCTATTTCAAAATCTCCTTTAACCGGCAAATCAAAACTCATTTACCTCTGGGGCAAGCATAAAAGAACAGTTGCCGTTGCTGCCACCATTGCTATTATCGTTTCGATATCGTGCTTTTTGATTGTTTCAATTTTCAGCAACAATAAACAAAACAACATCAGACCCTTGGTTGAAAAACTAAAAGAACAGGATGTAAAATACAAGAAACTGGAAAATCAAATAGGTAAACTTAAGCGTGCAAATGATTTACAAGCTCCTATCGAAAAGCCCCGTTTGGAAAGTAAATTCAGAGCAACTGGCTTTATGATTGACGTTGATAATAACTATATTATTACTAATGCTCACGTTTTGAATGAGGTCAAAAATCAATTGATTGTTGAAAATAATAAAGGCGAACAATATTTGGCCGAATCTGTTTACGTTAACCCCGATAACGACCTCGCAATTATTAAAATAACTGATCGTGATTTTAAAAAAATACCTGCTTTGCCATTCAGTATTAAGAAAACTGATGCCGATCTGGGAGAACAGGTTTTTCTCCTTGGATATCCCAAGCAGGAAATCGTTTATGGCGAAGGCTACATAAGTGCACAAAATGGATACCAATTGGATACGATCTTTTGTCAGCTGAGTACTTTAGCTAACGAAGGAAACAGCGGATCTCCTGTTATTAATAAAAATGGAGAATTGGTGGGTGTTGTTTCCAGCAAAGAAGCAAATTCAGAAGGTGTTGTTTATGCCATCAAATCATCTAATATCTACAATGCTATTAATGAGATGAGAAAGATTAAAGAAAATGAAAACATACGTATTACCTCAAAGCCTATTTTGAGAAAAACGGATAGAGTGACCCAAATTAAAAAAGTACAGGACTATGTATTTATGATCAAGGGAAATTAAATCTGTTCAATAACAATATCAAAAAAGGCAATCCAATTAAGATTGCCTTTTTTATTTCCGTACTACCCCCACAGTGAAGGTGGATAAACTTTTTCGCTCACCAAACGATCAATACTTTCTTTTACGCCAGGCGCATCTTCTTTGTAAGTTACCCCAAACCATTTTGAAGTGGTTGGTATCACCTTGATTTGATTGTCCTTTTTCGTAATAAAATCATCAGCTATAATCGGAATAAAAAATTCTGATTTAATATTATTCGAGTTTTGAGCAACAAAATCTTCAAATAATTTTTGAGTGGGCTCGAAAGTTGAAGGATGAAAACACCAGAAATTCATTGAAACACTGGAATCGCCAGGAACTTCTGAAAGCGCTCCATTTTCTTCATAAACAACTTTTCCCGATGAATCTTTATATATCTTGGTACACTCTTTAATAGATATCAAATTCTGTTGATTATCTACCTTACAAACTCCACGACTCACAGTTCCATGTTCACTTAAAGTCATGTCTAGCTGATAGCCGATTATTGCATAGGTATTTTTATTGCAATCCGAATTAAGAAAAGCTGCAGCTTTAACGAAGGCATCAGTGCCATAGTAATCATCTGCATTTATTACGGCAAAAGGCTCCTTAACAGCAGTTGAGGCACACAGCACAGCATGTCCGGTTCCCCAGGGCTTAGTCCTTTCTGAGTTTAAATACTCTTTACTGATAAAGGAATCCATTTCCTGATACACATAATCCACTTCGATTTTACCTTCCAGTTTGTTTCCAAAATTGGATTTGAAAGAATCTGCAAAATCTTTTCTGATGATGAAAACTACCTTTCCAAAGCCGGCCTTTATTGCGTCGTAGATTGAATAATCCATAATTGTTTCTCCGGAGGGACCAAATCCTTCAGTCTGTTTCATACTTCCATAACGACTGGCCATTCCTGCTGCCAAAATTAGTAATGTAGGTTTCATAATTATACTGCTAAATTGTGTTTATATTTTTTAAATTACCAATGCGAAAATAATAAATACTTTTTTAAACTATCAAAATGATTGTCAAACCAGCAAGTATAAAAATCGACTCCATTTCTTCTCCTTTATTTAAAGAAAAAGAAATTGAACTTTTGGTAGCAAGACTTGACTTAATTCATCCGATTGTTTCCGGTAATAAACTTTTCAAACTGCATTATTTTATTGAGGCCGCTAAATCAGCAAACAAATCCACTATTGTTACTTTAGGTGGTGCCTATTCAAATCATCTTGCAGCCACTGCTTATCATTGTCGATCTGTGGGATTGAAAAGCATTGGATTGGTGAGAGGGGAATTGCCAGCAAAAATATCCCATACACTTTTAACTTGCGAAGACAATGGAATGCAACTTATTTTTTTAGACAGAAAAGAATATCCATTTATCAATGAAGACTGGATTGCGAAATTACTAAATACAAGCCCTGCTCAATTTGCCTTTATCCCTGAAGGCGGCTACCATCCATTAGGCGCTAATGGAGCATCAATGATTATGACTGAATTAAATGAACTGAATGCTACCCATATTTGCACCGCAGTTGGAACGGCAACTACTTTAGCAGGAATCATAAGCAGTTCTAACGATGACACAAAAATTATTGCGGTGCCTGTTTTAAAAGGCATGACTGATATTGAAAAAAGAATTAGTTTCCTGTTAAACAATAAGCCGTATAACAAGCCGTTAATTTTAAATGAATACCATTTCGGAGGATATGCAAAAAAATCAGAACCCCTTATTCAATTCATGAATGATTTTTATAAGGACTACAGCATACCTACTGACTTTGTTTATACCGGCAAAATGATGTTTGCAATAATTGAAAAAATAAAAACAGATTACTTTCCTCAAAGAAGCCGCATTTTATGCCTACATACAGGCGGTTTGCAGGGCAATGCTTCTTTACCGGAACACACTTTAGTTTTTTAATTCAAATTTCATCCATTTATATTTGCAAATCTAGAAATCAAAAATGTTGAGTCATGAAATTTTCGGTTGAAGTATTTTTTTAGCAAAATGAAAAAAATTAGTTGTC
>CANFGZ010000190.1 GCA_947446585.1 Chitinophagaceae bacterium
GGATGGGTAGTATCCACATACTTAAATTTGATGCCAAACTTTTCGAATACTTTGGTAAACAATCTGTAAGTTCCTCCATACATATCATTAGCACAAATCACTTCATCACCAGGAACAAGCAATTTAATTACTGCATCCGTTGCTGCAACACCGCTGCTGAATGCCAATCCGAACTTTCCATTTTCAATCACAGCTAAAGCCGTTTCTAAAGCTGCTCTGGTTGGATTTTGTGAACGTGCATACTCGTAACCTTTATGTTGAGCAGGACCTGCCTGTACATAAGTAGAAGTCTGATAAATGGGTGTCATAATCGCACCGGTTGTAGGATCAGGTTCTGCACCGGCGTGTATGAATTTTGTTCCTGTTTTTTTATTGCGTAATAATTCGGGATTCATGGTTGATTAATTTAGGAGCGAAAATAGAGAAAAATGGTGGAAAGCCCCCTAAATCCCCCGAAAGGGGGACTTTGATTGTGTTTTATTTTAGGTGTTATATGTAAGCCCATAGAAAAGATATTAATATAGGTAATCGAAATTGTTTTTTATAGTAGAAGCCCAGCATGACATAATCAAAGTCCCCCTTTGGGAGATTGAGGGGGCTACATCATCCCCGCCACACATAAATACCGCCAATCGTAATTATGAGCTTCATGAGCATCTAAGGCTTGATGTTTTCTTTGAAGAGCTTCAGGCTTAAGTATATCATGATAAACCAGTTTGCGTTTGGCTTCATGGAGATAATCTTTCATCATTGAAGATTCCATCCACATTTTTTGAGGAGGCTCATAAGCAACCTTATCCGTTCGCCACACCATTTCTTTGGGTAAACGATCATTCATCATTTTTCTAAGTACAGATTTTGTAAACCCATTATTTATTTTATATCTGGATGGAATTGAAAATACAAATGAAACCAACTCGTGATTTAAATAAGGCATTCTCGCCTCGCATCCATGTGCCATTGAATTTCTATCAGCAAACCTAAGCAGTTCCTCAAGTCCCTTTTCCATTACATCAAAATAAAGAATATCGTTTAGTTTTGTGATGATTGGTTTATGAATCCCCTCCCATTCTCTGCCTTTAACATGAGCAAGCATATGCCGGCTGAGATCAGGATGATGTACAATTTGATTGTACGCCTTTTTTTCTAAAGCAATAGCAACATGAGAAGGCAAAAAAGCAGCAATGATATTTTTTAATCCCCATTTGACATTGATGTTATTTTTTTTAAAAAGATTTCTCTCAACACCACACTGAGAAAATCTATATCTGTTAACCATTTCCTGCAAATACCAATGGATATACTTTGGATATCCGCCAAATATTTCATCTGCTCCCTGTCCTTCAAGCAATACCTTAATATTGTTTTCTTTGGCCAGTTGAAAAACCCGATACTGAGCATAAATACTTGAAGATGTGAAAGGCTCTTCTTGATGATATAATAACTTTTCGAAGTCGGTAATCAATTCTTTTTCTGAAGGTGTTACTTTATAATTATTTATTTTAAATGAATCTGCAGCTTTATTTATAAAGTCAGTTTCATCTTTTTTAAATCCGGGAAAAACAGCAGAAAAAGTCTTGATGGATTTTTGTTGTTGTGTAATATAATATAGCAACGATGAACTGTCTATGCCTCCACTTAACGATGAGCCAACAGCTACATCACTTCTCATTCTTCTTGCAACTGATGTTGATAATAAATAATCGATTTTTTCAATAGCCTCTTTTTCGGAAATTCTTATTTCGGCTTGTTTGTCTAAAGTCCAATATTGAATAATTTTAAGATTACCTCTGTATAAATAGAGATAATGCGCAGGAGGTAATGAATAAATTTCAGAATAGAAGGTTTGAGATTTATCAGAAGCATGTTGCACATAACCTAACGACAGATAATTAAGCAACATTTTATTTTCAATTCTTTTTTCAACTCCTGTAGCCCAAATTGCTTTCATTTCACTTGCAAAAATGAACCGTTCTTTTTCTTTAAAATAATAAAATGGTTTTTCTCCAAACCGGTCACGGGCTGCAAATAAGGTCTGTTCCACTTCATCCCATATCGCAAAAGAAAACATGCCATCAAAGTAATGAAGACATTTTTCTTTGTAACAATCAAAAGCAGCCAAAATAACTTCGGTATCACTGTTACTTGAAAAATAATATCCCGCTTTTTGCAGCTCACTCCTCAATTCGGGATAATTATAAATTTCTCCATTGAAAACTATACTGTAACGATCGAGATAGTGCATGGGCTGATCTGCATTTTTACTCAGATCAATAATCGCTAGTCTTCTGTGTGCTAATCCTGCAGTCGTCTTTGGACTAATCCATACGCCTTCTCCATCCGGTCCGCGATGAGCCAGTGTATCAGACATGATTTTCAATTTCTGAATATTGATATCAGCTTGAAGGGGAGATATGATTCCGGCTATGCCACACATGTTGTAAATATCCAATTAATGAAAAGGATTACCAAAAATAGTATAGGAACATTACATCTAATTTGTTTTACTAATCGAAATGGGCAAAACAATTTTCGTGTTTTCCCAGTAAGCATAGAGTCCAAATGAACTGCTATTTATCTTGTCGAAATAAATCGTGAAGGTTTCAATCGCATCAGCCAATAACTGACTTGAAACATCAATTCTTAAAAGATCTTTCTTATTGTCATAAGCAAATGCACCCCAGGTATCTACTTCTTTGTTAATAATCATCGTCCAGTTTTTTTCGCCGGGAATCGCATAAAGAGTATAACGACCTTTTTTTATTTTTACTTTATTTATATATACGTCTTTGAAAAATTCAATTTCAGTAGCTTCATTGGCGCCAAATCTCCATACTTTATTATATTCCACCAGCTCGCCAAAAATCTTTCTGCCATTCATTGCTGGTCTGCTATAAATAATTCGTGCAATTAAAGGCTCTGTTGATTTATTTGAAATTTTTAAAACAGGATAATTTAAAGGATAATAACTCATATCCATTGGGGACTTATCTATTGTAGGTAATTTATCCTGTGCTGTTATATGATTACCAAAAAACAAGATTGTAAAAAAAAGGATAACCGATGTTTTCATTTTTATTTTTTTGCAAAGATATTAATCATCGCTTAATAATTCGGCCAATATAGACGCTGAATAGGATTTTATTTCTGGAAAAAAATCATCATAATATGGCTTCATCAAGTCAATGTTTTCTTCAAATATTTTAAAGGCTGTTTCAGATTCATTTAAAAACTTTGCTCTTCTAACAATATTTTCAAAACTTTTTTGAATAGCCCAGGGATTTTTATAATGATAAAGCCAATTGTGTTCTTTCATGTTCAGAAATACTTTTTGAAAATGAATAGGCATTATTTCATAATCCATAGATAACTGTTGATAAGTAGTTTGGCTAAATAAAAAAAGCGACTCGTCATTTTTAAATTCATTTTCATCATTAGCCAGAAAATAATCCAAAACCACGTCAGCAAAAACTCCGGCATAAAGTCCATACTCCGATTTAAAAACCTGTTTCATTTTTTTTATGGATTCATGTTGATCTGTGAAAGAATCAATTTTTCTATGTAAAACAATTCCATTGTGGATAGCCTTTTCAAAGCTATACTGACTGCTTCCCTTCACAAAATCGCTGATTAAGTTACCAGTCAGGATTTTGGAATGATTAAAGGAGAGATGGGCATGGGCCAAGAAATTCATATCTAAATATAAGTCCCATCTTAATGATATTGGCTCTAGCTTAAAAATAAATCTCAGCTGCATAAAAAGGGTGATAAATAAACTGGAAATCATTACTGCATTATACCGTTGTTGAACGTTGATTTAAATAATCAAATCTTCTGCAAGCTTTATATTCTTTTAAAATTATTTAATTAGCTTCGTGCCCAATTAAAATTTATAAAACATGAAAATTTTGCTTTTTTTATTCTTATTTGCTACTCAGATCAGTTTTGCACAGGAACCACAATTTGTATGGAACACTGCAAATACAAAACCTAATCTAGATATTGCTTCTAAAATGTATGGCAACTTGAATGATGGTATTTTTATTTATAACAACATTCCTCCTTCCGGCACAGAATTCAATCCGTCAATAACTGTAGAATATTTCAATGGCAAACTCGACAGAGGTTTCAAAAAAAATATCACTGTAGATCCAATGGAAGATTTTGTTGATGTGGTTTATTTGAATAAAAAAGCCTACCATTTCAAATCTTTATTTTCTAAAGATGCCGGAAAAAATACTTTAAACGCAATAGGCATTAACCCTGATGGTTCTTTTGATAAGCCAGTATCAATCGCCAATATCAGCGCCGAAAAATTAGGAAAGCGCGGTCGTTTTAATGTTGCCGCTTCTCCCGATGGAAAAAAACTACTCATTCTCTCTCAGCCAGAATGGATAAAAGATGAGAATGAAAAAATTACTATTTCATTATATAATGAAAAGCTTGAAAAAATATGGTCTTCAGAACAAACTTACAGCTATCCATGGACAAGAGCTGTATACAATGAACC
>CANFGZ010000191.1 GCA_947446585.1 Chitinophagaceae bacterium
AATTTTCCGGGAATGGAATGGTCATGCTAATGGTTGCAGGATGTGGGTTTTGCATAACAGAAATATTTAGTTGGTTAAAAAATACAACAACGCAAATTCAACAGCCGCAGATAATTGAATTTTGAAAATATCTCTTTGATTTCTAAAAAAAAAGTTAAGGGTAGTATGTTTGGAAAATTTTAAGAAAATGTTGGGAGTGGATATATAATACGGACTAAGTCCGAGAACTCTGATAGAGCTCACAGACACCGGTCAGGAGACCGGCGCCAATTAGGAGAATGTAAACAGTTAAAATGAAATATAATTTTCTCATAAAAAGAATTTATTAAAATTTCTGTTTTAAAAATACAACAATCCTTATTATTTAGAATAGTCAAAGTATCTGAATTTAGGAAAAGCAAGCCAATAGAATTTGGTCGTAAGGCGTATGTAATAGATAAAATTAATTTGATAAGAAATAATTAATCTTTAGTTTGTTATTTCATTTTAATTATAATAAAAACAAAATTATTTTTTATTATCAGTTCGACTTAAAAATTTAATGGAATGTTCCAATGCGACATTGCCAGCTTCATTGTCGAGGTTAAACTGATATTCATGAGGAAGGCCAGGAGTATAATCCACAGGAAAAAACAAAGTATCCACTTCAACGCCTTCATGTTGGAGTTTGCTAACAAAATTATGGGATTGAGAAGAAAGCGGATCTTTATTTCCTACCGAAATAAATGTTGGAGGAAAGTTTTTAGAGACATAATTAATCACAGAAGCAGAAGCAAATTTAGGATCGGTCATGAAGTTTTTTGTTCCACTGTAGTCCCAAAGTATGGTTTTAAGTAACTTTCCAAATTTACCTTCAAGACTTATATTATGTGCATCATAAGGACCGCAATAAAGAATAACGCCGGCAAGGTTAGATCGTGTAATAGAAGGCTTGATGTCCATTAGCTGAGCATAAGATTCTGAACTGATGATATTCGCTTCCTGCGCAGCAATGTGAGAACCCCCCGAATCTCCAGCCAGAAAAAAAGCGGAAGTATCAATATGCAATCTTTCGGCATTAGCCATTAAATATTTCAAAGCAGTATTTAACTGACGCACAGGAGTAGGGTATTTCTTTTTTGGTGCAACGGTATAATCAATAGAGATTACAACAAATCCTTTGTCAGCTAAAATTTTACAGTAGTTAGAAAGCTGGCTTTTATTTCCTGAAATCCATGCACCACCGTGAGTCCATACAATAGTTTTAAGTTTGGTTTCTGTATTTGAAATGGATGATGGATAATATACGTCAAGATATCCATCGGAGTCATTAACGTCGTAACGTTCATTTAATAATGAAGTCAAACCAATTGGCACATGTTTTACCAGGGCTTCATTTACTTTTGCTGCATTTTTTTTAAAACCTTTACGAATAAGCATTGTAGCAGGCCAAGGACTTAAATTTAAAGAAATACAACTTACAACACCAATAATTAAAACCCCAATCAAAAACGAAAAAAGGAATCGTTTATGCTTTGAATTAAGAGGAGCATTATTGGTAGACATAATTGATGGCTTTATAAAATTCAAATAATTTCTTGATTTTTATAAAATGATTTGTGTTGTAAGAATCTCTCAAATATAAATAAATTTGTTAAAGAATTTTACTACACGGAAATTTATCTGATTTAATTTACTCGCTTATTGATGTACCACATATTCCAATCATAAAAGAAAGAGTAGTATAATTAGAATAGATAAGAATCTGAACTATTAAATTATCTATTAACTCTAATAACAAACTTAAAGAGAATTAATAATAAGCTTTTAATCTATTGAGAATTTAATTTGGCTTCAATGTTTTTTAGAATTTCTAATTGTCTTGCCTGGCTTTCAAAAAGAATTTTTATCTGTTCTTCTAGAAGCAAATCGATTTTCTGATGTAAACTTCTCACTTCCAATTCGGCCTTGAGATTAATAAGGTAATCATTTTCGCTTCTCATTCTGTCTTTTTCTTCTTTACGGTTCTGACTCATCATAATAATTGGCGCCTGCAGTGCAGCAATACCTGATAACACTAGATTCATCAAAATAAAAGGGTAGGGATCGAACTCTAATTTTTTTGGTGTTAATGTATTAAATAATACCCATGCAAAAAGTAAAAGAGAAAACATGATAATGAAATACCAACTACCACCAAAGCTTGCTACTTTATCTGAAATAGTTTGCCCCTTACTTAAAACTTCTTTAGGCTGATGTAATAAATTATCAACAATTAGTTTTTCCTCATCGATTGCCTGTTGAACAATTTTTTGCAATTTTTTCAATTGATCATCACCTGATTTAAGCAGATCTTCAGTTTCAATATTCATAGCTGTTAATTTATTTTATTAAATTGAAGGTTATCAGAATTAAAACGATAAATATACCGATTAATGCAAAAACGAAAAATAAATCGGCAATTTTCTCAAAATATTTTTCTCTTTTAGAATTGGTCGTTTTTAATGAAAAGAAAGAAAGCAAGCAACAACAGATTAGCAGCAACGCAATAATAGAAGTAAATTCATCTATAATGCTTGTTTCACTAAAATTTGAAATATGCAATGACGTAATTACAAAAAGACAAAATCCCAAAAGATTGGTTGCCGTTCCTAAAATATGCTGAGATGTGTTATTTGGCATTTGTCAAATGTAAAAATTCAACACCAATTTTAATTATTTATTTGACACTTAAAATCTTTATTAACAAATCAAATAATTGTAATCATTGTTTATTTAAAAAATAGAGTAGAAAGAAATGACTTCTATATTATCAGCAACTGAAGCTATATTCATTTAAGAGCTTTACAATGATGATATTTTGCAGATAGTGAATTATAATGGATTAATTAGATTTAGTCCATGTTTCAGTATGATTGAAAAGACCCCAATAACCACGGACCTTGAGATTGTTGTTGTCATCAAGCCATAATTTGCAACTAAATGATTTACCAGATTTAGGGTCATAGGCGATTCCTCCTTTCCATTCATTGTTTTGGAAAACCATTTCTTTAAGCACCGTTAATCCCATTATTGGTTGCCCTTGTTTAGTTTTATCATTGTTTTCTGTGTCTTTAAATGGGATACCATTTGCGTCAGATGGATTTTTTAACCAGTTAATTTTTCCAAAATATTTTCCTTCATGCTCAAAGATTTCGGTCACCGCTTGTTTGTCTTGAGATAGCCATTTGCCAACAATTTGATTTTGAGCAATTGAAGGTGATGCAAAAATTACAAGTAGAAAATAAGTTAAGATATTACGCATAAAAATTAGAGTTAAATGTATTGATGGGTTCAGCAAAAAAAATCAACGATTTGTTTTTCTTAATTCAATAGTATCTTTTTTAATGATGCTGTCGAGTTGATGATAAAATCTATTTAAAAAATCCGCACCATATTTTGCATCTAAATATTTTTCTACTTCTTGATTGTATTTGTTTGTACCGTTAATCAATTCTTTAGTAACCATACAGCCTATAAAATTGAATTCAAAACCATATTTCTTTGCACACAGCTGAGTTTCTTCAGGTCTGAATGGCTTTCCATAAACAATGACTTGGATTTTACCATAACTGATATCTTGACGGGCAGTTATAAAGTTATATGGGGTAAAAAAACCAAATGAAAAACATAACCACCATATTATTCCGGCTAGAACGAGTATAATGGGGATGCTAAAAATAATCTTTCTTTTCAATTTTATTTTTATTTTAGAAAAAGCGACAGAAAGAATTTTGTTGCTGAGCTTTTTACTACTTCAAATCTTTTTTTAAATTTCAAAAAATGGTTTTCAATAAAAAGCTAATAAAAAAAGCGGTTACAATGATTAATAAATAACGCCGTCAATAATATTTTAGTGGTTTTGAATTCATCCAATCTAACGAATAGCGTCTAAAATTCCTACAAGCATTAGTATAATTAGCAAAGCCATCAATCCCAAAAATATCAACAGAATTCCAAGGAATATTCCTAAGCCCAGAAATCCTCGATTTTTGTGCTTATGTTTTGTTACATTTTTAGTACTTCCATCAGACAATTGATCTTTTTTGATCTGAGATAAAACAGAAGCTTTTGATAATACAATCGAGCTTACAAAAGCTTTATCTACAGAATAAGTAGGCCCATATTTATCATCACATTTTTTATATTTATAGTTTGAGTTTTCAATCGTCGTAATAATCACATCCTGTGATTCGTTATTGGTAAAAGTTATTTTATCGCAAGAGTCTGTAATATTTTGATTTTCGAATTCCTTTCTGATTTTTTTCTTTGCCATTTTGATTTCGAACTTTTCCAATAGCGTGAATTTTCTTTTATACATGCTTTCCAGTTCCGAAATGTCTGTATACAATAATGTTCTTTTTAGAAAAAAATTAT
>CANFGZ010000192.1 GCA_947446585.1 Chitinophagaceae bacterium
AGTCAATATGCTTCTATCTGGACAGATGACACGCAGGACGAAGTGCTATTCAGAATCAGATTTGCTACAAGCACAGGAATTGGTGGAATGTTTACTACAACTGGTGGTAATGTTTACATCGCTCCATCAGATAAACTTACCGGATCTTATTCTTCAAGTGATATCAGAGCAACAGCTTTTATTGGAATCAATGCTGCAGGAAATCCTTACGTGAATAAATTTTTCTCTTCATTAAGAGGAGGCAGAGTAGTGGATTTGAAAGCTTGCAGAACAGCTGAAATGTATTTAATTCGTGCGGAAGCAAATGCAAGAAAAGCATCTCCAAATGTAGTTGCAGGAACTACTGATTTAAACACGTTGCGTTCAAATCGTATCTCAGGCTATACAGATCAAACCTTCTCCAGTGCTGCAGCTTTGATAGATGCAGTTATGGAAGAAAGATATAAAGAACTGGCTTTTGAAGGCTTTAGATTATTTGATTTAAAGCGCAACAATATGCCTGTTTCAAGATTGTCGTCAGATGCAAGTGCATCTTGGCAAACCTTGCCTGCTGGTGATTATCATTTTGTATTACCAATTCCTAATTCAGAATTACTGGCTAATCCAAATATGGTTCAGAACGACAACTATTAATCTGCAATAAAAAAAAAATTAATAATAATTAAATAGCATTTTATGAAAATAATAAACAGCATATCACTCATTGCAATCATAGCAATGACATTCCTTCTTGGGGGTTGTGATAAAACAAAACCTTACGATGTTGAAGTTGCGCCGCCCGAAGCACATTTCGTAGGTGCTAAGACACAAATCTATACTGTTGAAAATGCAACAACTCCTGTATTCAATGTTCAGGTTGGAACAACAGATGTTGCAAGTTCGGACCGTTCAGTGACCTACAAAGTAGTATCTCCATCGGGAGCTGTTGGTGGTACTCAATACACCATTGCTTCAGGAAATACCTCCGGTACAGTTACTGTGAGAGCAGGAGAGGCTTTAGCAAGTATTCCGGTACAAGCTGTATATAGCCAATATACCAGTGGAAGAAAAGACACCCTTATATTTACATTGGAACAGCCTTCAGTTAAACCCGCAGGATTTTTGGACACTGTTAAATTGGTTTTACGTGGTCCTTGTTTGGAAGGAAATGTAAATCTGGATGACTTGCGTGGAGCATATACAAATACCACTGAAGATTTCGGCGGACCTAACACAACACCTTATACGACGAGAGTTACCAGTGTAACTCAAACGTCCCCAACTACAGGAACGATTGTAGTTGAAAATGTTTACAATGATGGATGGGCACCTATAACTTATGATATTGATTGGACAGACCCCAATAACAGAACAGTGATGGTAGCCACTCCACCTCAATTTGATATTGCACCGGCTACAACGGTTACCAGTAACCCAAGTTATGCCACATGGATGGTGATTGTATCTAATCCTTCTGCTGCTCAAGGCGGAGTTGTAGGAACATTCTCAATTTGTAATCAAACGATTACCTTAAAAATGCGAGTAGGCATTTACGATCCAGCTTCTGGCACCGGCGGCTATTTCGGAGATCTTTACACCGTGTATATGGAAAGATAATATTGAACTTTAATAAAAATAACAAAGGGACTGATTAATCGGTCCCTTTGTTATTTTTATTCTCTTGAATGATAACCCCATCCCTGCCCCCACGGGAGCAGCCCCCTTAATCCTTCAAAGGGGAAAAATCATCTCTGCGTAACCTCAAATAACGCTGCGTCGCTGTGGTGAAAAAATTTGTGTCAAACACAAATACGCAACGTCCCTTGCAGGAGACATTGCTGAGAAATTAAGCCCCCTTAATCCTTCAAAGGGGAAAAATCATCTCTGCGAAACCTCAAATAACGCTGCGTCGCTGTGGTGAAAAAATTTGTGTCAAACACAAATACGCAACGTCCCTTGCAAGAGACATTGCTGAGAAATTAAGCCCTCTTAATCCCTCAAAGGGGAAAAATTATCTCTGCGTAACCTCAAATAACGCTGCGTCGCTGCGGTGAAAAAATTTGTGTCAAACACAAATACGCAACGTCCCTTGAATGGCAACCTTCCCCAAGGGAAGAAGGGGGCAATATAAATTATCTATTAAAAAAACCTCAGCGTAAACTCTATTTCCTCTGCTTCTCTGCGGTGAAAAAAATCATGTTAATTTCAGGAGACATTGCTGAGAAGATCTTTTTACTTCAATTCTTTTCCCAGAAATTCATCCAGTGCACTTCCTCTTAATTCTGTGGCTAATATTTTCCCTTGAGGATCGATTAAAACATTATAAGGAATGCCATCAAAACCGTAGAGAGAAACTGCAGCATTGGTCCATCCTTTCAAATCGCTGATATGTTTCCAGCTTAAATTATCTTCTTTGATAGCCGCCAGCCATTTGCCTTTGTCATCATCCAACGAAACGCCCAGAACCGTAAAATTTTTATTTTTGTATTTGTTGAAAGCTGCCACTACATTGGGGTTTTCGCCTCTGCAAGGTCCACACCAGCTGGCCCAAAAATCAACCAATACATACTGTCCTTTTAATTGACTTAAGGAAAAAGGTTTATCATCTACCCCATTCATAGTAAAGTCGGGAGCAATACTTCCTACGGCAGGTTTTGCTGGATTTTCGGGCTTGGGTTTGTTGAGCTCTGCCAGAAATTTATTGTACTGTGAAATAAGTTCGCCCACACCTTTATGTTTTGGAAATCGCTTTGTTAAGTCAGCAACTCTTTTTTTGATAACTTCTGGATCATTATTTCTGTCGTTGCCAATTCCAAAAATAGTAAGAATAGGATCTTTTGAACTGTCGATATATTTATTGAGATACTTTTCAAAATCCTGATTGAGTAAATCAAGTTTGTTTCTTTCTATGGCATACAAACTGTCATTCTGAATAGCTTTTAAAGAATCAAGTACAATGCCACAACGATCCATAGCTTCACCTCTGGTCATCATTCCTACTATCATGTTTTTAAGTGCTGTGTTGATAGGGGTTTTTACATTTTGACTGTTAATGGTATTGTCGTTAATATTGGCTTCAACATTAATGTCGGGTTGATCATTAATAATAAGGTAGATGTTTTTATCATTTTCCAGTCTAAGGCGGAAAAGCCCTTCCTCACTGGCTTTGCCGTGTAATGAAAAAATTCCGTTTTTTAATTCTGCAGTATCCAGCACTTCAGGCGCTTTATCACTGAAGAATAATTGTTCTAGATAAATATGCTGATCTTTCGCATTTTTTAAATTGCCTGTTACAATAAATTTTCCATCGTTCTTTTCATTGCTGCAGGAAACAATGCAAAAACAAAACATGGCGGCGATTAAAATTTTAATTGAAGACATAATATGTGCTGGTTTTATTGGTTTAATTTTTCATTAAGCAAGCGGGTAACTAATTGCATATCTGCTTTTCCTTTGCTTCGTTTTTTTACTTCACCCGAAAATAAGCCAATCAATCCTTTTTTTCCGGATTTATATTCTTTAACTTTTTCAGGCATAGCATTTATTGTTTCTTCTATCCAGGCCATTACTGCAGCCTCATCGTTTTCCTGTATTAAATTTAATGATAAAGCGGTTTCAATTGCTGTTTTTTGAGGATTAAGTATCAAGGCCTGCAAAACTTTTCCGGTAGCATTTGCGAAACTTAATTTTCCGGCTTCTGTAAGTTCAATCAGTTCGGCTATTAATGGGTGAGACAATGGAAATGCAGAAAAGGAAATATGGTGTTCATTACAATAAAACTTCAAAGGTCCAAGCATCCAATTGGCTACAGCCTTGTAATGACGGGTATATTGGATGAGGCTGTTGAAAAAAGAAACATCTTCTTTGTCATTACAAATGTTATTTGCGTCGTATTCGGAAAGTCCATAGGAAGAAATAAATTGGTCTTTCAGCAATTCGGGTAATTCGGGCAACGCTGATTTTATCTGCTCAATATATTCTTCTGAAATAAAAAAAGCAGGAAGATCGGGCTCGGGAAAATAACGGTAATCTTCAGCTTCTTCTTTACTTCTTAATGAAAAAGTTATGTTCTTATCTGCATCATAACTTCTTGTTTCCTGAATGATGATTTCATTTTTTTGGGTTACGTCAATGAGTCTTTCAAATTCTATTTCAATAGCTCTTTTTACATTTCTGATGCTGTTAAGATTTTTCACTTCTACGCGTTTGCCCAATTGATGATCACCTTTCAATCGAATGGAAATATTGGCATCGCAACGCATACTGCCTTCTTCCATATTACCGTCGCATACATCGAGCCATCTTACTATTTTTCGCAACTCTGTTAAAAACAAAAAAGCATCATCTGCGCTGTGAATCACCGGATCTGTAACAATTTCTACCAAAGGCACTCCAGCTCTGTTTAAATC
>CANFGZ010000193.1 GCA_947446585.1 Chitinophagaceae bacterium
AATAGATGATAGCGGCTGGGATGGAATGGAGCTGATTCATCAGATGCGTCAGATTTTCAGCATTCAAGGATATAAAACAGAAATATTAGCGGCTTCAATTCGTAACCCCAATCACATCATAAAATGTGCAGAGGCAGGAGCAGATGTTTGTACCTGTCCACTGGATTCTATACTTGGTTTATTAAAGCATCCATTAACGGATATTGGCTTGGCTAAGTTTCTGGAAGACGCCAAAAAATTTGCATAAATTAAACTCAGTGCTATAAAATAAAAGGCGGCCTAATAACCGTCTTTTTTATTTTAATAAAAATTTCAGAAGATTTGATAATGAGTAAATTAAATCAATTTTATTCTGTTTAAAAAAATGGTTAAAGTACTTATTTTTGATAATTACGATTCATTTACTTACAATCTCGTTCATCAGGTTGAGAAGCTTTTACATGTCAGAATTGATGTTTGTAAAAACGACGAAACAGATCTCCGTAAAATCAGTTTGTACGACAAAATCATACTTTCTCCGGGTCCCGGAATTCCGGATGAAGCCGGATCATTGAAACAAATTATAAAGGAGTTTTGTGCTACCAAATCTATCCTTGGGGTTTGTTTGGGCAATCAAGCAATCGGGGAAGTGTTTGGAGGAAAATTATTAAATCTCAAAACAGTTTTTCATGGAGTCGCTCATGAAATAGAAATACTTGACTCCAACGAAATTATTTTCAGTGGATTGGAAAAAAGGCAGACTGTGGGAAGATACCATAGTTGGGTTATTGACCAGGTTGGATTCCCCGGCGAATTGTCGATTACCGCTATCGACGAATTCAACAATGTAATGGCCGTAAGACACAATGCATTTGATGTTTGCGGTATTCAATTTCACCCCGAAAGCATTTTAACGCCCAATGGAGAAAAAATGATAAGTAATTGGCTTTTTCATTAACTTTAAAACTAAATTAATTTTCAGTCAATCTTCAAATCTTAATGTTATGATGAACATCAAAGTGTGTGGCATTACGAGTTTAGATCAGCTTGATCAACTGGATAAATTGATGGTGGATTATGCAGGATTTGTGTTTGATAATAAGTCGTATCAATATGTTGGAGATAAACTTAAATCAGAAGACATCAAATATGCAGATGTGGACACCAAAAAAGTAGGGGTGTTTGTTAATATGGATTACAAAGGCATAATGGAAATTATTGATGCCTATGGTTTGGATATGATTCAATTGAGCGGAACAGAATCGCCTGAAATGTGTAAAATGTTATCTAAAGAAATATCGGTGATTAAAACATTTTATATAGACGATTTTGATGGCGAGAAAATCAATAAAATCATCAATGAGTATGATGATGCCTGTGATTATTATTCTTTTGATAGTAATGTGAAATCCAATCGGGGCGGAATTACCAATGCATTCGATTGGAAAATGATAGGAAATACCAGCATTGAAAAGCCTTTTTTCATAGGTGGAGGCGGCATCAAGCCTAGTGATGCACCAACGATTCATCAGTTCAAACATCCCGATTTTTTTGGGGTGGATATTAATAATAATTTTGAAAAAGAATCCGGATTAAAAGATACGGCATTGGTATTGTCATTTATCAGGGCAGTGAATCAGGTGATAAATTAATGAGAATATTCTCAAATCTTATAGGTAAAAACCAATAAAGACTTTAATATTGCAAATAAAATAAAATCAAAATAAATATGTTAAGAAGAATTTTCCTGCTGATATGTTTAACTCCTGTGTTTTTTGTGGTAAATGCACAAGAAACTCCAGAATCAAATAATGCAACCCGTACTCCAAAAGTAGAAAGCGGTTATCAAATTATTGGCACCGTTTCTGGATATGCTGATGGCACCGTTGTGGATTTGCTGAATGGAAATAACAAAATGCCTGAGGGAACTACAAAGATTGCGAATGGAAAATTTTTGTTTACCGGAAAAATGGAGACGCCAGATTTTAAATTAATATCATTTGACAAATCTCAAACGTATATACCTCTATTTTTAGATAATAGCAATGTTACCGTAATGGTTGCCAAAGATCAGTTAGACCGAGCCATTGTAACCGGTTCTAAATCTCACAACGATTTTATGGAGTACAGCCGTATTACACAACCTTACGAAGCGCTGTTTCAACAAGAAAAAATTACCGATATAGAGGGAGCAAAGAAATGTGCTGATTTATTGTCTGAGTTTGTGAAAACTAAAACAGATTCATATATTTCTCCATTGGCTATTTTTAGAATACATCAATTGAATCAGGATGATGCGATGATGGAAAAAACTTTTAGTACGCTAGATATTCCTGTTCAAAACTCGCCAATTGGAAGTTATGTGGCTCAGCAAATTGCTGAATCCAAGAGAAATCCAATGGGGAAAGTTATTCCAGATTTTGAACAAGCCGACATCAATGGTAAAATGGTAAATATTAAATCTTACAGAGGTAAATATGTATTGATTGACTTCTGGGCCAGCTGGTGCGGACCTTGCAGAGGAGAAAATCCAAATGTAGTGGCTGCTTATAATAAATACAAAAGCAAAGGATTCACCGTTTTGGGCATTTCTCTTGATAAAAGCAAAGAACCCTGGTTGGAAGCCATTAATAAAGATAGACTTACTTGGAATCATGTTAGCGATTTGAAAGGATGGGGCAATGCTGTAGCAGGACAGTTTGGGATTACTAGCATCCCTCAGAATTTTTTGGTTGATCCTAATGGTGTAGTCATCGGAAGGAATTTAAGAGGTGAAGCTTTGGAAGAGAAGTTGGCGAGTATATTGAAGTAGTAGCCCCCTCAGTCCCCCAAGGGGGAAGTTGATTGTGTTTTTTGGGTTAACCACGAATTCACGAATTTATTTTACCGCGGAGAATTGAGTTAGTTGAGGTTTCGCAGAGCGTTTTTAATAGATAATCTTCTCAGCAATGTCTCCTGAAAGGGACGTTGCGTTTTGGTTAAGCCACGAGTTAGGATGAGTTTGACTTTAATTTCTAGAATTTATTTTGAATTTTGATTTTTTACTTTTGAATTTAATATTTGAGAGATTGATTATTTCATTTCCGAAATGTCAGTTTTACATTTTACATTGGACATTTTACATTTTTACTTCCCCTTTCGGGGGATTGAGGGGGCTCACGAATTCACGAATTTATTTTACCGCTGAGAATTGAGCTAGGAGCGTTTTCGCTGAGATTTTAATAGATAATTTATATTTCTCACATCTACTGTTAGGATGAGTTTGACTTTAATTTCTAGAATTTATTTTGAATTTTGATTTTTTACTTTTGAATTTAATACCTGAGAGATTGATTATTTCATTTCCGAAATGCCAGTTTTACATTTTACATTGGATATTTTACATTTTTACATTTTTACGCTTCTTTTATACAACTGCACCGTATTTTCCAAACCCAAATAAATCGCATCGCAGATTAAAGCATGACCAATAGAGACTTCAAGTAAGCCAGGGATATTTTGGGTGAAATATTTCAGATTATTAAGGTCAAGGTCATGACCGGCATTGATTCCTAGATTTAATTCATTTGCTTTTAAAGCAGCTTTAATGAAAGGCGCAATAGCTTTTTCTTTAGCACCGGCTTCAAAACCTTTTGCATAAGATTCGGTATACAATTCTATTCTGTCTGTGCCGGTGGATTTTGCAGCTTCAATCATTTCAACAATGGGGTCAACAAAAATCGAAACGCGTATGCCTGCATTTTTAAAAACGGTAATAATTTCTTTCAGATATTTTTGATGGTGAATGGTATCCCATCCATGATTGCTGGTAAGTTGCCCCAGTGCGTCGGGAACTAACGTTACCTGCGTGGGATGGTTTGTCAAAACCAATTCAACAAATTTCTGTTCTGTAGGATTTCCTTCAATATTAAACTCGGTGGTAATTATTTTCTTTAATTCGAAGACATCAGCATAGTGGATATGCCTTTCGTCGGGCCTTGGATGAACGGTAATGCCGTCTGCACCGAAACGTTCGATATCAGCAGTTGATTTTATAAGATCCGGATTATTGCCACCTCTTGAATTTCTAAGAGTGGCTAGTTTGTTGATGTTGACTGAGAGTTTTGTCATTAAAATACAATTGTGTATTTAATTATTATCTTACTCTGGTCATTATTCTTGAGTTTCCTCTGCAACCATATCCATTTTTTGCACATGAAGAAAAAGAGGCCATTAATGAGGCTGCAATTACTATGCAGTAGAAATATTTTTTCATTTGTTGTACTTTTAAAAAAAGTCAAAGTAAAGGTATTTGTAATGCTTATGCAATTATAATTTTGCACATAGAATTGAGCTGCTTATTTTTCGATTAAATCTCTGATTACAACGGATGCAGCAACTGCGCCAAAAGTGGC
>CANFGZ010000194.1 GCA_947446585.1 Chitinophagaceae bacterium
AGGACTTATCTCAGATTTTTTAATTTTTAAATGTACTTCAAGCTCTTTTAAGAAAATCAATAGGAATTGTAGGGCTGTAATGTTTTTGTATTCTTAATTATTACTAACTTACAGCCTTTAAAAAATTGACAGTTAAAATGAATAGAATAGTGTTTTTCTTATTTCTGTTATTCTTATGCTTATCAGAAATGAGCACACAGGCTCAAAAAACAGAAATCAAGGGATTTGTGGATGTAGGTGCAAATTACGGAGATAATAAGATGTCGTTTTCCTTTGGAGAGCAAGATTTGTTTATCAATTCAGTGTTGAATGATAAGATTTCGTTTCTTGGGGAAACTATTTTTAAATACACGCCTTCCACACCTACAGAGTTTTCGGTAAGTATAGAGCGGGTTATCATTACCTGTAACCTTAAGGGCAATCATAATCTCATTTTAGGGAAAGTACATACTCCAATAAATTACTGGAATGATACGTATCATCATGGAAGGGTATTCTTTCCTACCGTTGAAAGACCACTTTTATTTTCAAATAATATAATTCCACTTCACACGACTGGCTTAGGCTTTAAAGGAGACGATTTTGGTTCATTGAAATTTGGATATGATGTATTTATTGGAAACGGATTGGGCTCAACCCAGGTTTCAGACAATGACAATATCAAGTCGGTTACAATGGCTGCTCATATTAAAGCATACAAAAAATTAAAAATTGGGGTTTCTTGGTATCATGATGTAATCGCTAAAGGCGCTATGGTTCATGATATGGTTTCAGACTGGAAAGTGAATCAAAATCTGGGCACATTGTCAATTTCTAATTTCGGGAAAAAATTTGAGCTTCTTGCAGAAGGTACATTGGCGTTTAATCATACGGATACTACAGGAACAAAATCAACAGTAGCATCCTATATATATGCCGGGTATAAAGTAAAAGAAAAAGTGATTCCTTATATTAGATATGATAAAATTCAATACCAGGAAGGAGAAATGTATTATCATAAAAACAACATCAGTTCTATTGTTGCCGGAATAAGATATCAGATAAATTATCTGGCGGTAGTTAAGCTGGAGTATCAATACCAGCAATCTGAAATGATGAATAGCACAAATAAAGTAACCGCACAATTTGCAATCGGATTTTAAAATGAAAAAAGAAATATTCTCAACATATAATTTTTTAAGACTGCATAGTAAAAGTTTGCTAATACTGTTAGTCGTTATGCTGTCAATTAGTAATAATGTTCAATCACAAACAACTACATTGGTAACTATTGCCAATCAATCCGGCGCCCCATCTGCAATGAAACTAAGTGAATTGAAATCAGTATTTATGGGAGAGCAACAAAGATGGAAAGACGGCAAAAGAATTCTCATCGCCCTTATGAAAACCGGTACTCCAATAGGTAAAGTTACTTCAGAAAGAATATATGATATGACCGGGGATGAGTTAAATAAATACTGGCTTTCACTGGTTTTTCAGGGAAAGGCACAGGCGCCTGTTTTTTTTAATACAGCTATTGAATTGGAAAATTATGTTGCTCAAAATCAGGGAGCCATTGGAATTTTAGGGAAGCCGGCAATTGATATAGAAGTGAAAACAATTCTTATTGACGGGCAAAAGTCTTATTAATAAATCTACCCTTTTTCTTTTTCCTAGAATCTTTTAATTTTATTTTTTTTAAAATAATAAAATGGCAAAATGACTATAAATCTAAAAACAAAAATCTGGCTTGCCATTTGTTCAATTGTATTTATTTTTTCATTTTTTACACTTTATTATTTCCCTCTTCAACAAGAAAATTTATTAGTTAGTAATTCTAATAATGAAATTCAAAATCTCTCTAATACAGTAGCCCTGGGGGTTAGAATCGCTATAAAAGAACAAAATTTCGAAGGTGTTCAAACCGCAATGGAATTTGTGAAAGACGATCCTCGTTTGCAATTTGTAAGCATGTTGTTGTATGATACAATTTGGTCGGGGGCTGATCATAAAGATTTCAAATTGAAAAAAAATGTATTCAGAACTTTTCCCGAAAATGAACACGCCAATCCCGATATGGTTTCCAATGATTCTGTGATCATAAAAGAGTCTCCATTTACAACTAATACTATTTCTGGTGCAATTCTCCTCGGCTTTAATACACATGAAATTGTAAAAAGCAAAGCAGAAATTACCAAAACTTCATTAGTAGTAAGTGCAATTGTATTGCTTATTGGAATTTTAATTGGATACTTTTTAGCCAGAAATATTTCTGTTCCCGTTCTTGCTTTAAGTAAAGCAGCAGTTAAAGTTGGCGAAGGAGATTTAAATCAAAAATTAAAGGAAATTCATCACGATGAGATTGGACAATTAACCAAGGCTTTCAATAAAATGGTGGATGCGCTTTCCAAAGCCAGAGAAGATCTCAAAGAAAAAAATATTGCATTGATTGAATCCAATAATACGCTTAATAAAACGCTTGTTGAATTAAAAGATACGCACGCACAATTATTGCAGTCAGAAAAAATGGCTTCCTTAGGAGAACTTACGGCGGGTATTGCGCATGAAATTCAGAATCCTTTAAACTTCGTCAATAATTTTTCGGAAGTAAATGCCGAATTGATAGCCGAAATGAATATTGAAATTGATAAAGGCAATATGGATGAAGTAAAAGCCATTGCGGGTGATATTTTACAAAATGAACAAAAAATAATTACGCATGGGAAACGTGCGGATTCAATTGTAAAAGGAATGCTGCAACACAGTAGAACCAGCACAGGAATAAAAGAGCCAGTGGATATTAACACACTAGCAGATGAATATTTCAGATTGGCTTATCATGGGTTAAGAGCAAAAGATAAATTGTTCAATGCAACTATGAAATCGGATTATGACCAATCGCTTGAGAAAGTAAATATGATACCTCAAGATATTGGGAGGGTAATACTCAATTTAATTACCAATGCTTTTTATGCGGTATCTCAAAAAAAGAAATCGCATCCGTCAGGTTATGATCCAACTGTTTCGGTTAGCACAAAAAAACAGGACAATCATTTAATTATTATTGTAAAAGATAACGGAGAAGGGATACCTCAAAAAATAATGGATAAAATATTTCAGCCTTTTTTTACCACAAAACCTACAGGACAGGGCACAGGCCTGGGATTGAGCATGAGTTACGATATTGTTATTAAAGGTCATAGTGGCGATATGAAAGTTGAATCCAAAGAAGGCGAAGGCGCCGAATTTATTATCTCATTACCACTAACCACTTAAATCTAATCAATGAAAATTTTAGTAGTAGATGACGAGAAGGATGTTCAATCGCTTTTTGAACAGAAATTCAGAAAGGAAATCAAGAGCGGGGAATTACATTTCGAATTTGTATTTTCAGGTGAAGATGCTTTGGTATATCTTAATCAACATGATCACGAAGCCGTATTGATTTTATCGGATATTAATATGCCTGGTATGACCGGGCTGGAACTGCTCGCTCAAATCAAACAAAAAAAATACAAACCAGCGCCGATAGTAATGATGATTACCGCTTATGGGGATGATGAGAATTACAACAATGCAAAAAATCTGGGTGCGGATGATTTTTTAACCAAGCCGGTAGATTTTACCGTGTTAAAAGAAAAACTTAAAGTAAGTAACTAATGGCAAAGATATTGGTAGCCGATGACGAGACTGATTTGGAAGCGCTCATCAAACAAAAGTTTCGTCAGAAAATTCGCGAACAGCAATATGAATTTGTATTTGCAGTGAACGGAAAGGATGCTTTAAATAAAATAGAACAACATGCGGATATAGATATCGTGTTAAGTGATATTAATATGCCTGAGATGGATGGCTTGACTTTATTAGGAAAATTGTCGGAGAGCAGCCCTTTAATTAAATCAGTTATAGTTTCTGCTTATGGGGATATGGAAAATATAAGAACGGCTATGAATAAAGGAGCTTTTGATTTTATAACCAAGCCTATAAACTTTGATGATCTGTCTCTTACCATAGAAAAGACAATTGTTCAGGTTACTCAAATGCGCCAAACTTTAAAGGCGATTAAAGAGAATAATATTCTTAAAATGTATGTTGATGAAACAGTACTCAACTTTATGGGTAGCCGAGAATTCGAGTCATCACTAATTGCGAATGAAACCATTGTTGCAACAATTGTATTCATTGACATTTGTCGTTTTACTTCTATTAGTGAAACAGAACCTGCGGATGCTGTGGTGAATATGCTGAATCATTATTTTGATGTGATTGTTAGAGAGATTATTGCACAAGACGGACATGTCGATAAATTTATGGGAGATGCAGTTATGGCAGTATTTACAGGCCCATTTCATTTGGATCGCGCAATTGAAGTTAGTATTGC
>CANFGZ010000195.1 GCA_947446585.1 Chitinophagaceae bacterium
CTTGAAGAATTTTTATATCCTTTTGTGGAGAGTTTGACTGAAGAAAATAAAGTGGCCTCATAATTTCTTATTTCAAATGTCTTATATTTTTTTTTGACAACGTAAGGGTATCTTTCAATGTTTCTTTGTCCATTTATTAAATAGAGTTGAACAAATGTAAAAGCCATTAGGATTACTAAAAGTACAATCATTGCCATTTTCATTTTAGTATTTAGCTGTTTTTATATTATTATAATTGCCAAAGGTTTTGCGCTATAAGAAGGAAGGATATAGAAAGCACAACAGCTTAATGACTTCCGAAAGATGAAGATAGTAAAAATGTTCAGCACTTGAATCATAGCCCTTCTTTCTTCTTAGGGCATGTTATCAGCAGTGCTACTTAAGTGATGAAATGGATTCCACAAAGTACATATCAATTTCTCCTTTATGTTTAGCCTCAATTTTTCCTCTGTGTGTGCAAGTAAATTTATCTTTCACTAATTCATAAGTATTTCCGCTTATGTTTACTTTACCTGCTTCTCCGCTGCTTTCCATTCGAGATGCAATATTTACAGTGTCGCCCCAAATGTCATAAGCGAATTTTTTGACTCCAACTATTCCCGCTACAACAGCACCAGTATGAATTCCAATTCTTATTTCAAATGCCTCTTTGTCATTGTTCTTTCTTTGCTCATAATGTTCCTTTATGAATTGTTGAATTTCAATTGCGGCATATACTACATCAGTGGCATTTGTTTTATTTGCCAGAGGTAAACCGCCTGCACACATGTAGCTGTCGCCAATGGTTTTTATTTTTTCGATGTTGTGCTTGCCGATTATATTATCGAAGGCCTCAAAGCAGGTGTGAATTTCGGCTACCAATTCTAATGGAGATAGCTTTTCTGAAATCTGTGTAAAGTCTTTGAAGTCGGTAAACATTACGGTTACTTCATCAAATTGTTTGGCATCGGCTCTTCCTTTTGCTTTCAATTCTTCAGCAACTTCTGATGGAAGAATGTTTAATAATAGTTCATGCTCAACCTTTGCCACGGCTTCTTTTTTCTCAAATTCAAATTTTATTTCAGCCTGGGCTAATTTTTTCGTGTTGATAGTATTTAGCCCATTGATGTATTCTTTATAATATTTCAATGCTACATCTGCACTATGCCCATCAAAATTTTGAGATTCATATATTTGACTAATTGAATGGTTGGCATTTACAATGAATTCTAAAAAATTTATTTCTTTTCCAAAAGACAAACTTTTACTACAGAATTCAAGTGCCTTAGAATAATTATTTTCTTTTAAATAACAATTTCCAATAGAACCAAGCACTTTTACAATTGCCCTTTTGTCTCCAATTTCTTCGGCTAATTTTAATGATTTGAAAAGGTATTCTAACGCTTTGGTATAATCTCTTTGTTTTACATAAAGTCTTCCTATGTTGTTGTATGTAACGGCAAAGCCTTGTTTATCTCCGAGTTCTTCCCTTAATTTCAATGCCATAAAATAATATTCAATTGCTTTAATGTAATCCTCTTTCTCCCGAAAAGAATTCCCAATACAGTTAAAAGTATTTGCGATACTTTGTTTATCTCCTATTTCTTCAGCTATTTTCAATGATTTAAAAAACTGTTCTAATGCTTTGTTGTTGTATTCCATCAAAGAAGAAAAATTATCCGACAAGCCGCCTTGATTATGGTAAATATCTCCAAGATAATGAAGAGAGTATGAGATGCCTTTTTTGTCATTGATCTCTTCTCTTATTTTTAAGGCCTTAAATTGATATTCTAATGAGTGAACATAGTCGCCTTCAAACTCACAAATGCGCCCCATATGACTTAAAGAATTAGCCAGTCCCTCTCTAAAATCTAGTTTTTGTGCCAATTGTTTTGCTTTTATCAAATACGCTCTTGACTTAGAAAAATCTCCTTCAATAATTCCTTCCCAACCCAATTCATTGAGAATATTCACTTTATCAGCATCTGCTTTAGCCGTCTGCAAATGCAACAGTAAAGAGTCGATTTTTGCTTGCTGTCCAATTTTTGTTGTCATCATGTATTGTAGTTGTTTAGCATTGCTGATAACTCCTTTATCAGTGAAATACATCTGGCCTGTCCAACTCAAACATAACACATTTTTAAAAATTGACGATATATGCTGGGGTAAATATTGCGGGGCATTTATTTTGCTTTGGCCAAAAATTTACTAACCACTTTGCATCTCAAGAAAAATACTTTGTTTTATAAATACCTCTATAATAAGTCCAAAAACTAAACAACTTGATTATATTCCCCCTTGTTTTTTGCCAATAAAATCAAACAAAACCATTCTCCCTTAAAAAAATTTCTAATTTTTTCAAGGAAAAATAACCGGTTAATCCTTCCACTATCTTCTGATAGCCAATATATAAGAAAATTAAATCGGCAACAAAGAAGATATAGTAAGTATTATTACAATAAAAAATAAGTATAAATACTTAGACTTTGAGAAAAAAATTATACCTTACGCCCCTAAACTAAAAACACCTTAATCATGAAATGTAAATCTACTTCCGATTCGGGAAGAGGTTTATGTCGTCAACAAAATGTATTGACGTACGTATTCCTTCTTTCTTTTTTCGCATTGTTTTTTTCAACAAATTTATTTGCTCAAACAGATGCCCCCCTTTCTTCTGAGTGGCTTAGTCCTGATGTACCTAATCCTGATTTCATTCAAGCAGGAAGATCAGTGTCAAGTTTCATGACAGCAAGAACGGCCCCTGCCAGTGACATTAACCCCGATATTCCACAAACCCTGCTTTGCAGTAATTTGAGAGTAGTGTTTGTTTTGGATGAGTCCGGCTCTATCAACAGTACAGAAGCTAATAGTGTAAGAGAAGGCGCACGTGCACTTGCAAATGCATTATTAAATTCTGGAGCAACTTTACAACTGGTTGAATTCAATACCGTCTCTTCAATAATCAATTTGGGAGGCACTGCTGTAAACGGCAGTTTAGTTGCCAATCTTAATTCGTATTTAGGAACAGGATATGGTGGTAAAAACTACAACCCAATGTCATCTGGATCTTGCGTTGGCTGGACCAACTGGGAAGATGCACTTGATGATGTAGCTACTTTAGATGCTGATTTAGTTATTTTCTTTACCGATGGAAATCCAACCGCATATAATGTTGCTTCTGGTGGCGGCTGCAATAGTGGAACAGTTGTTTCAGGAGTTACCAATGGTGAATCATTGTATCAGGCTATTGAAAAAGCTAATGCAGTAAAAGCTCAAGGCAAACACATGTTCTTAGTAGGCGTTGGTTCTGATGCTGAAATTAATTTAGACAATATCAGAGCCATTTCCGGGTCAGACTTATTTAGTGCTTCAAACAATGTATTGACAGCAGATTATACCAGACCTCCGTATTCACAATTGGCTTCTGATATTCAGGCTGCAGTAAATGCAATTTGCGGAACATCATTACTAATTAGTAAAACTTCTTCTCAGGCAGGAGTTTGTGCTAATCAGTTTGTAGAGCTAACTACCACGGTTACCAATACTGGAGGTGATTATAATTTCGATGCCAATAATGTAGTTATCAGTGATGTGTATCCAAATGGATATTCTAACTTATCAATTGTTAGTCCTGCAACAGGTGCTACCATTTCAGGAAGTACGGTTACTTATAATGTAGGTAATATGGCTTCAGGAGAAACTGCTACTCTTATTGTAAGAGCAAAAGTTCTGGCTCCAGTAAGAGTTTATAATAACGTAGTTACCGCTACATCTTTTAATGCCAATACAGTAAAAGACAGTGTTTCGGTAGCTTCAGGTATTTCAACATCTCAAATTGATACCGCTTATTGTTCATCAATTACTGTTAATCAAGAAGAATATACTACTTCAGGAACTTACACTCAAACATTCCCTAACGCCAGCGCTGCCGGTTGTGATAGTGTTTTGACGATTAATTTCACTTTATTAGAACCTACTTCTTCTATAGAAACTTTATCTGCTTGTGGTTCGCTTGAGTGGCATGGCACTGTTTATACAGAATCTAACAATACTGCAACTTTCATTACCACAAATGCTGCAGGCTGTGATTCTACTATAACTTTAAACTTAACCATTACACCAATCACCGAAGATGTAACTAGAATTAGCAGTTGCGATAGTTACACTTGGCCTGTAAATGGAACAAACTATACTCAAAGCGGAACTTACACTTCAGTTAGCAATTGTCACACAGAAACATTGAACCTGACAATTACGCCAAGTTCAACTAATGCAACTCCAGTTTCTGCCTGCGATAATTATACTTGGCCTGTAAACGGAACAAACTATACTCAAAG
>CANFGZ010000196.1 GCA_947446585.1 Chitinophagaceae bacterium
ATCACCGGAATGGTATACAAAAATAAGTCAGAATGCAGCAGGTTCAATGGGTACTATTATAATTGCAGTATTGCTTTGTATTGTATTCTTTTCGTATTTCAGAATGCATTTTAAATGGGAAATGAATGAACAATTATATCATGAACTCAAAAGAAAAAAATCATTGCAGAATCTTAATTAATCTTTATTAACAAAAAATAAATTATGCACAAAAAACATTTCTTTTTTTTAATAGCCATTTCAATGCTGTTTTTTTCTTGTATGAAAAATTTCAACAACTGTGCATATGAAGATCGGAGTGTAACAGCAACAACTGCCGAAATAGCTTACTTACAACAATATATTACTGCCAACAACATTACTAACGTTACCCAGCATCCTTGCGGGGTATTTTATACCGTTGAAAATGCCGGAAGCGGAGAAACTTTAAATCTTTGCAACACTATTACTGTAAAATATGGCGCTTTCGTTTTGGGTGCTGCTACTCCATTTGACAGTTTCACAGACTCATCAGGTACTCCATTTATTTTGGGCAGATTAATAACTGGGATTCAAAAAACTTTACCCACAATCAGATCAGGTGGACAAATCACCATGTACATTCCGCCATCTCTTGCTTATGGAAGTGCTCAACAGCAAGATCAAAACGGTTCAATCATTTTGCCTGCTAATTCTTATTTGAAATTTGAAATGACTATTCTTGCAGTTCAGTAATCAAAGTTTTATTTCGTTAACTTGTATATAATTACAAATTTGATTTAGAAACAATAAACTTAATCACATTGAACGAAGAGGCAATTTCAGTTTTTGATATGTTTAAAATTGGCGTAGGACCCAGCAGTAGTCATACTTTAGGACCCTGGCGCGCTTCTTTACTTTTTATGAAATCTTTGTCTGAGAAGGAATTGATGAATCAGGTTTCTGCTATCGAAATTTTATTATATGGCTCATTGGCAAAAACAGGAATTGGTCATGGTACTGATATCGCTATACAGCTTGGACTGAGTGGAGAAGATCCTGTTGTTTTTGATGTAGAAAGTATTGATGCAAAAATTTCAGACATCAAAGCCATGAAAAGAATTTTATTGTCTGGCACTCATGAAATCGAATTCAATCCTTCAGAAGACATCGAGTTTCTTTATAGCGAATCGTTGCCCTATCACCCAAATGCGCTTACTTTTTTAGTTAAATTAACATCTGGTGATACTATTGCTCAAACTTATTATTCTATAGGCGGAGGTTTTGTAGTAAAAGAAGGGGAGGATATTAGTCATGGTCATATTAATTATTCACTTCCCTTTTCTATAAACAACGCCGAAGAGTTATTACATTGGTGCAGAAAAACCGGATTAAGCATCAGCGAAATTGTTTTAGAAAATGAAACCACCTGGAGAACTGAAAAAGAAACCAAAGATGGTGTTTTAAATATATGGAACGTGATGAAAGCGTGTATTTTTAAAGGGTGTAATACCAAAGGATATTTACCCGGAGGATTAAACGTTAACAGAAGAGCTTTTGAAATGAATAAGAAATTGATCAATGGTAAAGAATACCATGATTATGACAGCTGGTTAATGAACATTAAAAGTGGCGGAAATGATTTTAAATATATCCTGGATTGTGTAAGTTGTTTTGCATTGGCTGTAAATGAAGAGAATGCCTCATTTGGAAGAGTGGTTACAGCTCCTACAAATGGCGCAGCCGGTGTTATTCCCGCGGTTCTTCAATATTATATTGCATTTTGTGATGGAGACAGCCCAGATAAAATAATTAATTTTTTACTCACAGCTTCTGAAGTGGGCAGCATTTTTAAAAAAGGAGCCACAATATCTGCAGCGATGGGAGGTTGTCAGGCCGAAATAGGCGTAAGCAGTGCGATGGCAGCAGCAGCACTTACTGAATGTATGGGCGGAACACAAAGACAGGCTTTAATGGCAGCAGAAATAGCCATGGAGCATCATCTAGGAATGACCTGTGATCCAATCGGCGGACTCGTTCAAATACCTTGTATAGAACGAAATACTATGGGAGCTATAAAAGCCATTACAGCCAGTCAGCTTGCACTTCAAAGTGCACCCGATTATGCTAAGGTTAGTTTGGATGGAGTGATAAAAACCATGTGGGATACGGCTCTCGACATGAACAGTAAATACAAGGAAACTTCAGATGGAGGATTGGCGGTTAATATACCGTTAAGTTTAAGTGAGTGTTAGTGGGATTTCAGATGGTAGTTTCTAGATGCTAGAAGTCCAAAATCCAGAATCCAGTATCCAGCCATTCTATATGCCATACTTCCTCTTCACATCTCTATCAGATTCTCTTTCCTTGATGGTATTTCTTTTGTCAAATAATTTCTTTCCCTTGCCCAAACCAATTTCCAGTTTGGCAAAACCTTTTTCGCTGAAGAATATTTTTATGGGAATAATGCTATAGCCTTTTTCTTTAATTTTTGTTTCCAGCTTTCTCAACTCTCTTTTATTTAACAACAACTTTCGCTCCTGAAGGGGTTCGTGATTAGTTATGGTGCCAAAAGAGTATTCTGAAATATGCAGACTTTTTACAAAAAGCTCGCCGTTATGAAAATGGCAATAGCTGTCATTAAAACTAACTTTCCCTTCTCTTAAAGCTTTTACCTCAGTGCCTGATAATACTATCCCGGCAATATAGCTTGCTTCAAAGTAATATTCAAACCCTGCTTTTCGATTCAGAAATTCCAATGTCTATTTTTTTGGTAAAGGTACACAGATCAAAAGATTAGATTAAGGCAATACTTTAAATGCGTGGGAATAATTATTTAAAGAGTTATTAAAAAAAGAAAACCAGGGTAGAAACCCCGGTTCGTTTTTAATCCGTACCCTATGAAAACTTTTATGAAAATAAATACCTTTTTGCAATATTTAACAATTTAATCAAATTATTTTTCGACTTTTTTTTAACTTGTAGTAATTATACTACAAGTTTATGGTTCGAATTATTGAAAAAAGGGTAAATGAAGGTATGTTTTATACCCATAAAGAAGGGGTTTCTCCAGTTTTGAAGAATTTGAAATGAAGCTAATTAACTAAAAAGGGGATTAGTTTTTAAACAACACTAATACATCAGCGATTTTTTGCTTTAAATTTTTTCTGTGAACGATGAAATCAAGAAATCCATGTTCCAGCAAAAATTCGCTGCGTTGAAAGCCTTCTGGTAATTCTTTTTTAATGGTTTCTTTGATTACTCTGGGGCCGGCAAAACCAATAAGGGCGTCTGGCTCAGCGCAGATAATATCTCCCAGCATAGCAAAAGATGCAGTAGTGCCACCGAATGTAGGATCGGTACAAAGAGAAAGGTATGGGATTTTTGCTTCGCTTAATTGAGTTAATTTGCCGGATGTTTTTGCTAATTGCATCAATGAAAAAGCGCTTTCCATCATTCTGGCGCCACCACTTTTATTGATGATCATAAAAGGAATTCGATTTTCGATACAATAATCGCAGGCTCTTGATATTTTCTCGCCCATAACACTACCCAAACTTCCGCCAATAAATTCAAAATCCATACAGGCAATAACCAGATCCTGTGAATTGATTTTCCCATGAGCAACGGTAATAGAATCATGAATATCTGTTTTGGCATAGGTTTCTTCAAGTCTTTCACCGTAAGGTTTTAAATCAACAAACTTAAGATAGTCTTTAGATACTATATTGGCAAACAGCTCTTTAAACTCATTGTCATCAAATAAAATTTCAAAATACTCTTCACTTCCTATTCTATGGTGATAATCACATTGAGTACACACATATTGATTTTCATTGAGGTCGGAAACCGTACAAATATGATTGCAGGAAGGGCATTTAGTCCAAAGCCCTTCTGGAGAATCTTTCTTTTCTTTTGTAGAAGTGAGAATGCCTTTTTTAATACGTTTGAACCAGTTGCTTCGTTCTGCATTTTTAATGGTATCATCGCCGGCAAGGCTGGCATCAAAATCTTCTTCTCTTCTCATAGCAAATGTTTAAAATAATATTTGATGTCTGAATTATTTAAATAAAATCTGAGCGGATCAGAAATAATAAAACAACTTCAAACTAAAGCTAAATTACTAGGCAATAGTGATGGATTTGTCCAAATAAACATCTTGTATGGTATTCAATAATTGAATGCCTTCAGCAATTGGGCGTTGAAAAGCTTTGCGTCCCAAAATTAACCCCATACCACCGGCTCTTTTGTTAACCACAGCCGTGATAACTGATTCTGCCAAATCAGAAGCTCCTTTACTTTCGCCCCCACTATTGATTAAACCTACGCGACCCATATAGCAATTGGCTACCTGAT
>CANFGZ010000197.1 GCA_947446585.1 Chitinophagaceae bacterium
ATTGAAAATTTGTTAAATTCCAAAAAATATTGCCAAAATAAATGATAGTTTCCTAATCAATCTTACATTCGCTTCTCAAAAATTAAAAAGATGAAAATATCGTTATCAATTTTATCGCTATTATTGGCTTCAGCAGCATTTGCTCAGCCAAAAGTTTACAACCAGGCGATCATCAATACCACAACAAATGTGATTGCTCCTGAAGATGAGGCTGTTGAAAACATAGCCCAAGAACCCCGTGGTGGCATGAATTTCAGAAATATGATGGATGGAGAAACGAAATTCGTAACCTATCTAAAAGGCGATTTGGTAAAGACGTCTATCAAGTCAGAAATGGGCAAATCAACTCTTTACCGTGACAATTCCAAAAAACTGACAACCATGGTAATGGAAATGATGGGATCTAAAAACGGATTCTTCGCCTCTGATGAGGATATGGCCAATATGCAAAAACGCAGAGACAGCATGATGGCGGAAAGAAGAAAAGCGGATACCAATGCGGCAAGAAGAATGCCTCCAATGGAAAGAAATCAAGGTACTACAGATATCAGCGTTACCGGCGAAACCAAAAAAATCGCAGGCTATAACTGCATCAAAGCGTATCTCATCACTTCAAGATTATTAGGAATAAAAGACACCGCAATTATCTGGTACACTCCAGAATTTAAATTAAATAATGTATTGTCAACAGGAGGATTAAACAGCATGCCCGGCATGGGCAATATGATGCCAGCTTTGAATGGACTGGATAAAGTGGAAGGCTTCCCAATGAGATATGAAATGAAAATGCGCCGCAACCGAAAAATGGAAGTTGAAGTTACCAAAGTGGACTTTACAAAAGAAATCGAAGCTAAAGAATTCGAGATTCCCAAAGACATCGAAATTAAGCCAATGAGCGAAATGCAGAATATGTTTGGCAGAGGCGGTGGCGGTGGCGGTGGATTTATGAGAGGAAGGGATTAACGAAATGTAGAATATTGAATGTAAAATGTAAAAGTGGGAATTTGGAAATGAAACTATCATTTTCTCATGAATTGAAAAAAACCTTTTCGACTTTGCTCCTTTTGCGAGCTTTGCGTGAAACCAATTCGTGGCAACCCAATAAAACATAATCAACTTCCCCCTTGGGGGATTGAGGGGGCTAAAAAATCCCGCGATTTACATCAGCGGGATCTTAATTTTATAAATTTAAATATCACTTACAACTTATCAGCAGCAGAACTCTTTTTTTCATATTCTGCAGCTTTTACCGGATTCTTTTTTAACCCATAAATATCGGCCATATATCCAAGTAAAATTTTGTAATTGGCCTTCTGTATTGGCGTCTTATTTGGAATGGCTTCGTAAAATTTTATTGCCATTTCTGAATAAGTGATACATTCATCCATAGATTTATTAGCCACAGCTTTCATGTCATTTTTCTTCTTTACATCTTCGGGCTTGGTGCTTTTAATCATATTGGCGTTATTAAGCAGATCTGCAGACATATTATACAAATGATTAGACATGAGCATTGTTGATGTTATTTCAGCCTTGTCTTCATTGACAATTGCTTTTTTTACAATTTCAGTAAGTTTTTGTGAGATCACAATATCTCCTTGATTGGTGGCATCTTTTCCGTATAAACTATTATATAGCTCAACCGCATAATTGTAAGGCAACACAAAACTTGATGGATCCTGCTGAATCAGCTCTTCGTATTTTGAATACAAAGAAGCCTTATCTCCTTTTTTACTTACTGCTTTTAATTCTGCATCAACCCAATATTCATCATTAGGATAAATACGTTTTGCTTTCAACAGTATCGCATTAAAATTGACGTCATCGCCATTTTTGCTATACTGATCAACTAAATACTGATATACTTCTTTGAAATCTGGCCCAGATGCATTTGTGTTTGTAATTTTTGTATAATACTCTATTGCCAATGGAACATTTTTAACCTGAATCGCACAAGCTGCAATATTCAATACCAATGCGGTATCCAGTCTGTTTAGATTGGTTTGAGGGAATTCGTATTTTTTATCTAAAATAAAATTTTCTACTTCAATTGCTTTTTTAAATGAACTGATGGCATTTTCATAATTATTACTGTTGTAAGATCTTGCCCCTAAATCATATAATCCATAATATAAATCCAGATAACTGGTATGTGTTTCCAGACTTAAATAAACATCTTTGGAATCTAATTCCTGATTTTTTTTAAACGCATCAAAAGCGTCATTTTTTAAAATCAATTGTTCGGGTTGAGGAACAGTGCTATCATGTGAAAGAGAGTTGTAAATCCTGCCTTTATAATAATAGGCATCCGCATCATTCATTTTTTTGGGATTGGATAAATATTTATCAATACCTGCTTTTGCATCTTTATATTGTAATTTCCCCATCAAATCATTTATGTCATCAAGGCTTTGTGAAAACAACTCATTCCCTGATAACATCAACAAACTTGCAAATAATATTCTTCTCATTTTTTTGGTTTTAAAATTAGGGCATAAAGATATTGGATTATTGAGATTTTATTTAAAAAAAGTGGATAATACTGGATAGAAATTGATTTGCTAGATACTAGATGCTGGATGCTAGATATGGGATAGAGCTAGATAGGCTGGATATGCTGGATATGCTGGATAGTGCCTTAATTGAAAAAAACTTTTGAACCTATTGAACATTTTAAACTTATTGAACAATTGGAACCTTTTACATAATTTTACCCTCTTGATTAGTCAACAATCCATACAAATCATTCAAAGTCGTATCGACATTATCGATATCATTGGCACCTTTATTAAACTAAAGAAACGCGGCGCCAATTATCTGGGCAACTGCCCTTTTCATAATGAGAAAACACCTTCATTTACCGTTTCTCCTACCAAAGAAATTTACAAATGTTTTGGTTGTGGCAAAAGTGGTAATACCATCAGCTTTTTGATGGAACACGAAAAGTACAGTTATGTAGAATCACTTCGCTGGCTAGCCAATAAGTATAATATTGAATTAGAAGAAACCGAAACTAGCCCAGAGTTTAAAGCTATTCAACTTACATCCGACAGTCTTTTTATCATCAACAATTTTGCAAAAGATTTTTTCAGAAATGTATTGATGAATACTGATGAAGGAAATGATATTGCATTAAGTTATTTAAAGGAACGCGGTTTCAGACAAGATATCATTGATAAATTTCAGCTGGGATATAATCCGTCTGCTAAAGATGATTTTGCCAAGGCGGCGATTGCAGGTCAGTATAATAATGATCTGCTTCTAAAAACAGGACTTGTTGTTAGCCGTGATGAAAAATTACAAGACAATTATCGTGGCCGTATTATTTTTCCCATTCATAATCAAAGTGGAAAAATTCTCGGATTCGGCGCCCGGATTATCAAATCAAACGACAAATCGCCCAAGTATATAAATACGCCCGAAAATGAAATTTATATAAAAAGTAAAATTCTTTACGGATCTTATTTTGCCAGAACAGCAATTGATAAATCAGATGAATGTTTATTGGTAGAAGGCTATACAGATGTAGTTAGTCTACATCAGGCCGGTATTGAAAATGTGGTAGCCAGCGGAGGTACATCATTAACACCAGACCAGCTACGATTAATAAAAAAATACACTAAAAACCTCACCATTATTTATGATGGTGATGGTGCCGGAGTAAAAGCTGCGCTCAGAGGACTTGATTTAGCCCTTGAAGAAGGACTGGATGTAAAACTAGTACTCATTCCCGATAAGGAAGATCCAGACAGTTATGTAAATAAAATTGGTGCTGCCGCATTTATTGATTTTGTAAAAAAGAATAAAAAAGACTTTATTCTTTTTCAATTGGAAATTGCGCTGCAGGATGCGGGCAATGATTCTTCAAAAAAATCTGTAGTGGTAAATCAAATTGCAGATACCATTTCCAGAATAAACAAAACAGAAGAATTTACCAGAAGACAAGATTATATCAAACAAGTTGCAGAGATGCTGAGGATTGAAGAAAGCGGATTTAATGCACTTGTAAATAAAATCATCAGAGATAAAATCGTCAAAGAAGAGTCGAAAAATTTTAAAGATGAATTGAATTTACCTCCTGAAAACTTTGTGGAGCCTAATCCAGATACAGATTCTTTATTTAATAAAGATGATTTACATGAACAGGCTATGGTAAGGAGTTTGATTGAATTTGGTTTAATGGATTGGGAAGAAGGCAAAACAGTTGCTGATCATATACTTGGCCAATTGGATGACCTTGACTTACATGAAATGATAGACAATCCCAAAATCACCAACATTATCAGCATATACAGAGAATGG
>CANFGZ010000198.1 GCA_947446585.1 Chitinophagaceae bacterium
CGAATCTCGTTCTGGTCACGATAAGTTAATTATTTCGAGTCTTATTATTAGTGTTTCTTTGGAATAATATTTGCCAACGGCGCGCGAAATTAAAAAATAGCATTATGAAAAACATCAAAATTCAATTAGGAGTATTAGCCATTGTATTCTTTACCTCTTGCTCTCCTAAAATTCCGTTTACGCAGGCAGTCAGAGAAAAATACAAATTGACAAATCAGGAATTATCAAAACTGCAGTTTTACATTTCTGATGAAGTAACTTTAAAGAATGGAACTCCAACTGAAATTGACAAAACGGTGGAAGATGGTAAACTGATAATTAAAACCAGTAAGAATGATGAGTTGGTAGTAATTAAATCAAAAACACCAGGGACTGTTGAAGAGGCTGTCGATTTAACAACACTTAAAGTTGCTTACGAAGATGGAATGAACAAAGGACTTGTCTTTATGAGCAAAGGTGATAAAAACGGGTACTATCGTTTATCTGGAGTTGTTGATGGTGGAAGGTATAAAATCAGTTATAATAATCAAGAATATTATCTTCAGGCTGGTGCAGGAGCTGTTTTACTTTTCAAAAAGAAATCGCTGAAAGATATTCAGCAAACAGAAAAAGTTGCAAAAGGCAAAAAAGTAAACTAAAAAATTTTCTCATCAGGGTGTTGTAAAACACCCTTTTTTATTGATCGTATTTATACTTTTCTTCAACCAGTTTTTTGTCGATCACATTTGAAACTTTGGAATATGCATGCCATAGTACCGTTAGTAGTATTATTCCTGTTCCCAAATAAAAACGATAATCAAGCATCTTGTCTTCATGAAATAAAATAATTGCAAGCACGATGCTGTAAAGTGGTTCTAGATTTAAAGAAAGATTCATCGTAAAAGCATCAAGCTTTTTTATTGAGTGCATCGATAAAGTAAAAGGCAAGGTGGTACATGCTACAGCAAGGATTGTTAAATAAATTAAATCTTGTCGAGTAGGTAATGAAAAAGATGATTGATTAATTCCAAACCAAAGCGGTAGCGCAATTGTCAATAATATAAAACCTAAGAACAATTCGTAAAATGTAATTGTTGCTGGACTTATTTTGCCAGATATGTTTTTATTTAGAACTGTAAATAACGCACCTAAAAATGCACTTATTAGAGCAAGCGTTATTCCTTTCCAATATAATTGCTGAATAGAAAATATTATTCCAATACCCAAAATTACTCCGCATCCTAATATCACTTCACTTTTGTTTATCGGCACTCGGTTGATAATTGGATTTAATAATGAAGTGAATAGTGCGACTGATGAAAAACAGCTAATCGCTATGGATACATTAGAGGCTTTAATAGCTCCGTAAAATGTAATCCAATGAAGGGTTATTAAAAAACTAATAATTAAAAGTTGAATAAAATCCTGTTTTGTTATTCTCAATCCAGACCTGGAAATAATAACAAAAATAAATGTGGAGATACTGCTTATTCCCATTCTGTACCATACCAACATTCCTTCATCCAATAAGATTAGTTTGCCTAAGATTGCAGTAAAGCCCCAAAGCAAAATAGCAAGGTGTAGTTGCAGATAGGCCTTTTTCATTATTAAAACTTCAGCAGTTGCTCGTAAAGCTCTTTTACTGGAAGTCCCATTACATTATAATAAGATCCTTGAATATATTCAATACCAATCATACCAATCCATTCTTGAATGCCATAAGCACCTGCCTTGTCGAGCGGTTTGAATTGATGAATATAGTAGTCGATTTCTTCAGGTCGAAGTGGTTTGAAGCATACTTCTGTTCTTACGAAAAAGGATTCAGCTTTTTTATCTGACATGATAGCAACACCTGTTATAACCTGATGTTTTTTACCAGACAAAAGATTCAACATGTCGGCAGCATCTTCTAACGAAGACGGCTTGCCTATTACTTTATCGCCTAGCGCAACTATAGTATCTGCTGTAATTACAACGGATCCTTCCTTCGTTTCATTTTTGAAGGCCATACCTTTTTTTCTGGCAAGAAACATTACTAAGTCTTCAGGACGCATTATCATGCCAACATTTTCGTCGACATCTTTAACGATTACTTCGAAGTCAATTCCAAGCTCAGAGAAAAGTTGTTTTCTTCTTGGAGAGTTGGAACCTAAAATTACTTTTAATCCTTTGAATTTTTCTTTTAATGAGTTCATTGTTTAAATAATATGTGAAGAATAAAATACAAGAATGGAAAATATACCTGCTGCCATAATTAATTTGGCAAATTTGGAGCATTTTGTAAATGATAATTTCTCGTCAGCTTTAATAATAATTACGGTTAAATAAGCGACAGGAATTGTGATAAATAAGAATAAAAATGCAAATACTAAATATAGGTTGCTAGGAAGTGTTCCTTGAGAAGCAAATTCGATTTTTTCATACCACGAGTATTGAATGAATAAAAGAATAAAGAATAACATTCCACTAAGAATTGCGGCAATCCATTTAGTCATATTACTTCCAATTAAAATAGGTAATGTTTTACAACCGACAACTGAATCGCCTTTTATGTCTTCAATGTCTTTAACGATTTCTCTTATTAATGTTAGTGAAGCAGCGAATAAAGCAAATCCAAATAAAAATAATTTTATATCGCTGCTAGCTAAGGCCGCTGGTTCTGTAATTAACAATACAAGTATTGTCATTCCGGTTAAAATACTAATAACGAGATTGCCAACCAATGCAACGCATTTATAGGTGTTGGAGTAGAAGTAGAGTAGTCCAGCAGTAAATACATTGATAAATCCTATAAGTTTAATATCATAAAACATTGTTAAGAAAAACCCAATCAAGACACCTGAAAAAGTAATAAACGTATACGCATTGTTTGCTGTTTTTTCATGCATATAAACTCCAACAATTCTACGCTCATTTTTATTGATGCTATCACTTGCAACATCTTCAATATCATTAATGATATAACCTCCCGCAGCAAGAAGCACGGTTGATAGAGATAAAAGAAAAAACTGAAAATGATTTATTGAAATATTTAACGCTAAAGCTTCTAATTTTGGAAGGATGTACAAATACCTTAATGCATATTGAACTATAAAAATCATCAATAAGTTGGGCCAGCGAACTAATTTCAGAAAATGATTCAGTTTCATTTTATATGAATTTCCCGTGTAATGTAAGTGTTTGTTCAATTATGTCGCGTACTGCTCCTTTGCCTCCACAATAGTCAGAAATGTAAATCGAGATTTCTTTAACTTGATGTACAGCGTCATTAGGGCATGTAGCAACACCGCATTTTTGCATCACTTCAATATCAGGAATGTCATCACCCATGTATAATACATCTTTATATGTTAAATTATGCTTTACTAGTAATAATGCTAACTGATCTAGTTTGTCTTTGCAGTTCAGATAAACTTCTTCTATTCCTAAATTTTTCAAACGATATTTTACGCCTTCTGCATTGCTGCCGCTAATTACAAAAATCGGATAGCCTTTTAAGAATGCTTGTCTTAATGCATACCCATCTTTAATATTCATATTACGTAGCATCGTGCCATCTTGTAAAATGTGTAATTGGCCATCTGTTAATACACCATCAATATCAAAAACAAAACACTTAACTTTTTGTAATCGCTCTTTAAAATTCATGCTTCAAAGATATTTATTTGTTTAAAGATTAACAAAGTAGTTATAGGCAGTTTGGATAAATGACATGCCCTGGATTATTGTCGTGCTATCTTCTTTATTTTCGATAAATGTAGGTGTTTTATTGCTATAATTAAATTTATAAGTGTTTTTGTCGTTTTTCCATACAAAACCATCATCATAATTCATGTAACAGAAATCGTTTCTATTTATATTTAGTAAGTTGTTGCTAAATGGAAGTTCAATATTTAATTTTAAAATGCTCTTGATAGTGGCTGCATAGTCTTGTTGATTACCAATATTGCTAATCCTTTTGTTTTTAAAAGCATTAGTAAGACCTGGACCAACAATTAAAAATGGAATTCTGAATGCTGCAGGCTCACTGTAGTCCCTGTTTCTTGGCAGAATATGGCCGTGATCTGCTATCAATATTATCAAGGTGTTCTTATACCATTTTTCATTTTTGATTTTATTGAAAAATTGTTTCAAGCAATAATCGGTATAATAGGCAGCATTCTTAAACTTGACAGATTCACTATTGCCTGCAAATTTGGGTTGGATAGGAATAGCAAATGGCTCATGTGTGCTTTGTGTTAATATGGTTGCATAAAAAGGCGATTTTAACTCATTAATTGTCGTAATCGATTTTTCGAATAGTGCTTCATCATAAACACC
>CANFGZ010000199.1 GCA_947446585.1 Chitinophagaceae bacterium
CATATTCAAAGGAGGCGATAAAGTAATGATATGCGCATTTGTACTTTTTTTTAAATAAGGAATACATGCTTTTGAAACTAGAAAGGTTCCTCTCACATTGATATCATTCATCAAATCAAATTGCTTTGAAGTGATTTGTTCTGTATTGATTAAAGCGATAGCTGAAGCATTATTAATCAGAAAGTCTATTCCTCCAAAATGATTCGCACCTTGCTCAACAGCATTGATAATTTGTTGTTCATTTCTGATATCACAGGCAATAGCAAACGCTTTTCCTCCGGCATCTTCAACTTCTTTTGCAGCGGAATAAATTGTTCCTCCAAGTTTTGGATTTTCTTCTACAGATTTTGCAGCAATGATAATATTCGCACCTTCTCTGGCTAATTTTAATGCGATAGCTTTTCCGATACCTCTTGTAGCACCAGTGATAAATGCAGTTTTGTTGGTAAATAACATGCTTATTTATTTAATAAGGTAAGAAACAATTTTTCATCAAAACCAACAATGATTTCCTTCCCATTTTCTATGACAGGTCTTTTGATCATGCTGTTATTGTCCAGCATCAGTCCTATAGCCATTTTTTCTGTCAATTTTTTATCAGCAAACTGGTCGGCTATTTTTTTCCAGGTGGTACCTTTTTTATTGAGAAGAATTTCCCAGCCAACCTGTCCACACCATGATTTTAATTTTGCTTGCTCGAGGCCTGATTTCTTATAATTATGAAAGTCAAAATCAATTTTATGTTTAGTGCACCAGTCGATTGTTTTTTTTATAGAATCGCAATTGTGGATTCCGTAGATGATCATTTTACTCATATCAATAATCAGGGAGTTTAGGTTTGTTTTTCATTATGACATCTATCTTTTCCATAACATCAGGAGTTAATAAAGCAACAACTTCTAAGGCTTTTAAATTTTCCAGTAAATGTTTTTTATCGGTAGCTCCTAAAATAGCAGAACTCACATTTGGATTTTTAATACACCAGGCAATACTTAAAGCAGCAGTTGTTACGCCAAGTTTTTTTGCAAGCTCCGAAATCTTTTTTACTTTCTTGATATTGTCATCTTGCATCCAGCGATCTTTTAGCCAATCAAAACCCGGCAATGCAAAGCGACTGTTTTTTGGAATGCCATCATTATACTTTCCACTCAATAAACCTGATGCCAGCGGACTCCAGATTGTAGTACCCAATCCCACCGTTCTAAAAACATCGAGGTATTCTTTTTCCATTTTTTCTCTTTCAAACATATTGTATTGGGGCTGTTCCATGGTGGGCCCGATTAATCTATAATCCGCTGCCACACGATGTGCTTCTTTTATTTCAACACCACTCCACTCGCTTGTTCCCCAGTATAAAACTTTTCCTTGTTCAATAAGATGATTCATAGCCCATACGGTTTCTGCAATAGGTGTGTTTTTATCAGGCCTGTGACAATAATACAAATCAAGATAATTGACCTGAAGTCTTTTCAGGGCTTCGTCGCAAGCTTCCAGTACGTGCTTTCTGCTCAATCCTGTTTGATTAGGTTTGTTTTCTTTTCCTCTCCATCCCCAGAATACTTTTGATGAAACGATATAGGAAGTACGATCCCATTTTTTCTTTTTTATAACACGGCCCATCATTTTTTCACTTTCTCCTAAAGCATAAATTTCTGCATTATCAAAAAAGTTGATTCCATTTTCATAAGCAACACTCATGATTTCTTCTGCAACTTTATCATTAATCTGCTTGCTAAAACTAACCCAGCTTCCCAAAGAAAGGGTGCTCACCTGTAAGCCTGATCTGCCTAATCGACGGTATTCCATATTATATAATTTTTAGAAGACAAAGTTAGAGTATAGAAGTTGAAATAGAAATTTGAATTGAGGTGTTTAGATTTTTTTGCCGCAGAGGCGCAGCGTTTGTAGAGGTTTCGCTGAGATAATAAATTAAAAGATTAACAAGGCTTCTCACAATCTCTTTATCGTTTTGCGCATTGGCGCTGTTTGGAATTTTGGAAATCAAATTTGACGGTAAGACAAATTATTTTTAGAAATATAATGGCTAAATAGACTTGAATGACCAAATAGCTACACTACACTGTTATACCCTGTGCTGAAGTTTAGAATAACTTTCAAGCAGCTTTAGATCGATGCGTTTTCTTGTTTTTCTGAGAAGCCAATTTCCGCTGTCTGATGAATTCGCTAATTGCTTTTTCCTCTGCTGCTGTTAATGAACCTTGTCCACCGATAACGTCAATATCCAGTTTTGTTTTTTTAGATTTCATGTGTTAATATAGTTTTTATAGTTTGGTCACATGTTATAGCCTTTATTATCATTCTCGGTTGGTTTGAGATTTCTCTTTTGGCTATTTCAGGTTATGGATTTTGAAAATATTTATTAATAAGTTTAAGTGCACTTTGTGTTTCAATTATCATTACGCGTCCACCGAAATGAAAAGCACCAAGTGTCTTTTCGTAATGTTCAACTAATTGAGTTTTCGAAAGAAAAGAAACGTTTCCACTGTGTCCTCGTTGAAATGAAAGCTTACAAGCAAAAGCGACTAGGTTTCCTGCAACACCAGAATACATTTTTATCTTGCCTTTATTGAAAGGGGCACTCTCAACCAAATGCATATAAAGATGGTCTGTCTTAACTTCTAAGCAAACAAGTCCTTGAATTACGGTCGGGTTATTAACGATTGTCAATTTATAAATATCGCATTCTGGTCGTTTAAATTCGTCACGCCAATTAAACCCCCAGCCACTCTTTTTGCTAACTAATTTCAGGTCGTTATTCGTAATTAATGAAATGTCGGTCGCAAAACTGTCGCCAGTAACCACATTCTCAATTGAGTTTGTAAGCTTGTCTACGATGAAATCAAGTCCTATTTCTTTCGATTTTTCACACAGCTAATTTACGAAAAAATGTCTTCAATTACAATAAATATTGAGGTCGGATGGGTCAGTACAGCATTGGATATAACTCCTTTCTCCGCGGTTAAAATCCCTACCCTGGAAACTTCGACGCCGGCACACTTATCGTACCCACAGACTCGGTTATACGCCAGTTTTTAAAATCCTGACTCGCTTCCATTCCTTTGCCATTGATGGTTTCTGTCTTGGTTCGGATGCGAACGGGCTTATCGGTGTAAAATTCATTTCCTGTTTTGCTGCGGTCCCAGTAAAGCTCATCACATATCAGTGTGTCGCCCTTTTCCATATTAATAACCACCACACTGTCTTTTAAATACACAATGCTTTGGTATTGTTTGTACCTGCCATAATGAGCATTTAATTTACTTTCTATTTTTGCAGAATCATTATAAAAATCAACATGCAAAGTTTTTGGAAATTCAACATAAGGAATAGATTCCTGCACATTCAACATCAATGGTGAAGTTAATATCGCTTTTGTTTTTCCGCCAATGGTATAATTTAATGTAATCGTTTTGGCTTCTTCAACACCTGTTTTAGTAGAGTTCAGATTTCTTACTTTAGATTCATCGTTTTCACAACTCAATAAAAAAATGCAGCTTAAAATTAAGGCTGCATTAATTATTTTATGAAATGACGTATGATACATAAGTTCTTAAAAACTGATTAGTGATTAGTCATAACTTCTTTTCTGAAACCATCTTGAGTTCATAGAAATACCAAAACTGTATTTAAAGAAATTTTCTCTTAATCCAAATGAGTTTCTGTCACCGCGGGCGCCAATCTCACAAGAAGCATTCAGGCTCACAAAATCACCTCTGCTTTGAATAAGTCTGGGTGTGGTTAATGGGAAACTTGCACCCAAAGTAAAAGCATAATTATAACGGGTATCTACAACTTTTAAATAATCAGGACCATAATAAAATCCAGATCTGTATTTAATATAATCTCTGTATTTATTGGTAGCAGCATTTAATCTTGCCGGATAAAATTCTGTTCCTGCTTTGATTACCCAACTGTTTGCTACATTATCTTTTTGGTTGTAATAGCGGTAAGTATTCCAGTTGGTATATTCAAAATCGGCACCAATAAGCCAGTTGTGATTTTTACTTTGATAAGTAAAACCGGCTCCATAAGTTGCGGGTAAAACCATATTACCCAAAACGTCACTTAATACAGAAACACTGTCGATTCTGATTATAGCTCCACTGGCATCATATCCAAAAGTCTCGTTCGTTGAGCTTTGTTTGGCTTTAAGTGTTTGTTGAAAATTTGCATATGCTCCAATTCTCAAGCAACCCGTTCTGTTGATATTCATTTTGTATTGGATGCCGGCTGTAAGAAAAACACCTCCAAACCTGCTGGAAA
>CANFGZ010000200.1 GCA_947446585.1 Chitinophagaceae bacterium
CTTGTAGTGTGAGTTTACGGTAACGGCATGGCATGGCTATTTTTTGCAGCGGCCGCTCTTGGACCTCGAACGTGTGAGATGAGAGAACCACTACGCCGAGACGTTATACACACAGAGACCTTCTCGTGTTTTTGTTGTGTTTTCTCCCAGGTTCTATCTTTCGACATCACATTTTCAACGAAGTAGAAATTGATTCGCTTGTAGCAATACGAGAGTTTCAGATTTGTATTTTTCTTTCAGATCACATTTCGATCACATTACTTCTGATTCGCGAACATAGTAGATTGACCGAGGAACACAACAGGAAAGTCGAACACAGGAAGTTGTTGTATCAAGGGATGTGGGAAGAGTTCGTGACACAAAGGGGGGCTGTCAATGAAACTGTCGCTGAAAGGGAAAAGGTTTTTATTATTATATATATTGTAGCCCTTTTTGGGGTTCCTCTTCGTTCCACCCCAAAAAGGGCTACAATAAAGGTTTGAATAAAAATAGAAAAATGACATTTTTGAATTTTATGGTGTTGTCAGTCACAAAAGTTTTTGAATAAAATGTTCCTTAAGAAATTAATTTTAAGTCCTTTTAAAAAATAATAAATCATAAAATTTGAAAAAATGTGTATGCCCCCCTCTACGAATAAATCGAAAAATTGTAAATTTTGTGATAAAATTTTATCACAGCATTTATGCTAATAATTCATCGACGCCCTCCGCCAAAAGTTTCGTCGATTATTTATTTGTAAAATGCGTAGGTTTGGTTTGGTCTTATTGTTCTTTTTATGGTGTGTGATGATATGTGTGTTTTTTGTGTGAATAATGCTTTTCTTAAAGTTTGAAATTCTTTTTGACTTGTTTTTCCGTTATAAATATCATCATAAAGTTCTTTATCTACCAGTTGGATTTTGTTTCCATAATCATCAATTGTAGATTGTGGAATTCCCTTGATCCTCATAATATTTTTTCCATCAGGCATACTGATACAATAAAATTTCTTTCCAAGAAAATAGGCAACCTGTCCTTCGTGTGTAGTTTTTTCAATCTTAAGATTTCCAAGATTTTCACCAAACTTACAAGGATAATCACCTTCGTATTTATTAAGATTTTCTGTAAATGCATCTAGATGTCTGGTTGAGAAATAAATTCCATCAGTTTCAATATGAATGACATCATTGCTTTTATCAGGAAGACATTTGATATATTCGAATAATAATCTCTTACTATAGGAATAAACCATTATTCCACAAGAAATCCAATCATTTACTTTGTCTTCGTGAAAAGTTTTTGTCATACCTACACCATTCAATGATTGAGTTGGTTTAATTGTTTCTTTTCCTTCCTCTGGCATTGGTGTTGGTGCTAAACTAAAATGGACATTAGGATTTTCAACTAATTTTCCTGTTAGAGAATTTAAGTATAGTTTAATTGTTGTTCGTAAAGCAGGATTATATTCTTTAGATATTTCAGGCTCGTTGCTGTCTTTCAGTTCATCTTGATGTTGTTTCTCTTTGTAAAATGTATCTATATATTTTCCAAATACTTTACTTGATAAAATGTGTTGATTGCTTACCAATCCACGCACAACATTAAAACTTTTTAATCCAAATTCATCTTTAATATATTTCAACATATAACTATCAATGTAAAGTTCATTCATACTGTTTGATGCCCAGTTCAAAGTGTTATTTAAATTTAAAGACGCAACAGGTTTCAAAGCGTAATTACTTTCGAAAACAAGATCTTTTAAATGATAAAATCCATAAACACTCTCATCATAATTATTAATCCATCTACTTTCTCCAGTAGGAATAAATGAATAAATCAAACTAGCAGGATATTGACTAGCAATATCAACACCAGTAATTCCACTCATATGTTTTCCTGCCTGATTACAAGTTGAAATTCCACCACGCTTGAATTTACAAAGAAAATTATATTTTTCCATGTCCCACCTTTCTTCCATTTTCATATGAGTTTTCTGTAATGTTTTTCCAAGTGGTGTATTGTGATCAATATGCCATCTTTGATTATCACTTATTTCTTTACCCTCCCTATCAACTAACTCTTTTGTTAAACCAACAAATTTTTGTATGTTTTGTCTATTAAAATTAATGTTCCCTTCGTATTTATTGATCTCAACTAATATTTTCTTACTGTGAGAACCGATGGTTGTGCTACTCATCAAAGGACATTTCTTTAATAAAAATGGACTGATTTTTTCAATCAGCGAGTTAATACATAGTGTAAATTTTTCCCAGATTTCAAACAAAGCAATACAATCATACATACAATATTTTTCATACAACTTCCAATACTCTGGGTCTTCTGTTTGAAGATTTAGAAATTGTTGGAAATTAATGTATGGTTTATAAAAACATAGTTGTGAAGATGATATTTTTTCATTATGCAAATCAAATTCTATGATTTTACCGTGATCAATTTTAAAACTTTTGGAAAGGTTTTGTAATGTATCCGTAAGGAAGCAACAACTATCCTTGAATAGATTTCCTCGATAATTTAATGAAATAACTGTTGTCCCACGCATTTGAATTTCAGCATCTTTGATTTCCTGATCTGTCATCACGCTAATTACGAAATAAAAATCAAACTTACCACCATTATGAGCAATAACATTATATGATCTATTTTCTTTACTTTCTTGATTAAGAAAATCTAAAAATTGTCTAGCAGATGTTTTTTCATTTGTAATAATTGTCTTTTCTAAAATAGATGTTGCTTTGTATGGTCTATAATATACGCAACATAAACTGTCTTTTAAAATAAATGATTTTTTATTTGATGCCTTGATCAAATGGAAGTCCTCTGTCTTTCGAGTTTCAAAATCAAAGGTCATTAGTCCTCTTTTTGTTGATTTTTCTTTTCTTATAATTTCTGTCCAAGATTGAATAACATAATAATGATTTTTTAAGATCAATAAATATTTTTGGTTTTCATCTAATTCTTCATTATAATTTTCATCAATAATTAATACATTCATACCAAGATGCTGAAGAATTAGGTAAGCATCATTAATGCATACTTCTTTTTTTGTTTCAATCTTGAACTGCTTTCGCAGATTATTGATATTTATTTTATTTCCAAGCAGATGTTCAACACATTTAAAGAAACAATTATTATTCATAGATTGAGGATTAAATAATTTGAATTCATAAAATGCTGATTTGAAGTTTTTATCACCAGCACAATGCTTATTACATCCTCCAGCAACAAATTTTATATTATCAACCAAAACATTCTTAAATAGATCATAGAATTCATCATTATCTGGAATTTCTACATTTCCCCAACTTTCAGCGGTTAATATGTATGATTGATCGACAACTTTTGCAATCCAATTATTAAAATGAGAAATATGATTAAATCTAAATGTATTTTTCACATCTGGTGCTAATTGTGATTGTAACTTAATTGAAAAGTGTGAATTATTTCCGTTTAAATTTTTTCTATACCAGTTATAAACAAATCCTTGCAATTTATTTATATCCAATCTTGGTTTTGATTTTACTTTCACTGGATGATAAGTAACAGCATTCCCAATACTTGATAAGAAATTTAGTGCATTTCTAATCTGTAATTTTTTATTTTTTTGTCTTCTTTCAACTTCCTGATTATATTCATCAAGTAAATATTCATAAGCATCTTTTCCTGAAACTCCAAAGTAAGTAGCAATTGGTGTGATGCTTTTGTAGTGCTTATTCTCTAGAGCATTAAAGAAGTCACGCAATCGCTGTTTATCAACAACTTTCCTAAAAGAAGTAAGTTTTCGTTCAAACATATCTTTATATATATACTAAAGATAAATTCTTTTATATCATTTTAAAAATATACTAAATTAATTTTCCTAAAGATCAATTTTTCTAAATGCCTTAAATTCTTTATCTATTGAATAATAGGCTTTCCAATAGTTTCTACTGTTCATAAGATCACGCTGATACTGGTTATACATTTGTCTTTTACGATCTCGGTAAGCATAAATGGCGTTTTTTATGTAAGTCTTCATTTTATAATATATACTAACATTTTTTCTAAATACTTTTAAAAATAGTTATATTAATGAAAAAGAAAGGTTTATGGGCTGTATAGTGTATTGTATGATTAGTTTATGCTCCCATTCACCTCCCCTATCGATTATATTGATAATCTCAAAAAGTCAAAATTTTGAGTTTTCCCCCTTATATATAGCGCTACGGCTTTAAGTCCTTTTTTCAATATATATATATTTTTTGGTCAAAAAATGATTTTTTTCAAAAATGTCTAAA
>CANFGZ010000201.1 GCA_947446585.1 Chitinophagaceae bacterium
ACTTGATTTACAAAAAACGCTTACTTCGCTAGATTCTACAATCAATAGTTTAAAAACCACCCTGAATAAAACGAATAGCAAAGATGGCACTCTAGGCTTATTATTAAATGATCCTACTTTATATAAAAACCTTACTTCAACCAGCAATAAAATAAATATTTTACTTGACGATTTAAGATTACATCCTAAAAGATATGTATCACTTTCTTTGTTTGGAAATAAATCAAACGAAACGCCACTAAGTGTTCCATTGCCTGATACCCTCAACGCTCCTTATCTGAAAAAAAGTAAAAACTGATAATAAGGATTTTATCTTTAATTGAAATTATGGAGTATTCTGAAAAATCATACCACATTCAGATTAAAAAAAAATTTACCATTTTTATTATCTTGGGATTTGTTTTCTTTTTAGTGCTAATCAGTAATCATTCATTTTCACAAGCGGCAACATATACTATTTCGCCTTCGGCCGATACCAACAAAACCATTGAAATTATTAACGCCAAAAATCTCCGTCAGATTACCATCAATGATTCTACCATACTTCAAACCCTTTCTGGAAATGCAAAAGTAAAACAAGGCAGTACTACTCTGGAAGGAGATAGCATTGTTCTTAACAAGAGGCTGGGAACTGCAGAAGTGTTTGGAAATGTTCATATCAATGATGCAGATACCGTGAATACTTACTCGCAGTATTTGAAGTATATTGGAAATGAACAAATGGCTTATTTGCAAAATGACGTGAAATTAACAGACGGACGCGCAAAAATAACTACCAATAATCTGGAATACAATCTAAAAACTGGCATCGCCCAATATAAAAATGGCGGTAAAGTAATTAATGACAAAACGATGCTTACCAGCAACGAAGCCACCTATTACTCTGATACAAAAGACGTTCTTTTTATAAATAATGTGCATCTCAAAGATCCAAAGTATAATATGACTGCCGATAGTCTGCGATACAATACTGCTTTCAAAAATGCTTATTTCATATCTCCTACTCATATCATTTCCGAAAGCGGAATTATTGATACCAAATCAGGAAATTACAATATGGAAACCGGTGAAGCTGTATTTTTTGAGAAAACTATTTTCAGAGACAGCACCAGATTTATTAGTGGCAACAAAGTCGCTTTCGATGAAAAAAGCAATATGATTCAAATAGAAGGAAATGGAAAATTTGTAGACAGTGTAAATAAAATCATTGTACTTGGAAATCAACTTTTGATAGACAAAAAAAACAGCACTTTCCTCGCCACCAGAAAACCGGTAATGATACTTTATCAAAAAGACGACAGCACTTACATTTCTGCTGACACCTTATTTTCGGGAAGAAGAATGAAAGACAATGTAACTGCCAATCTAAAAGATAGTACAGATACATTGAAGAATACGATTCATATTGATTCCAATAAAAATACAAAAGACAGCATCCGTTTTTTCATTGGCTTTCATCATGTAAAAATATTCAACGACTCGTTACAGGCTATAAGCGACAGCCTACATTACTCTAGCGAAGATTCTACTTTTAAATTATTTGGAAATCCGGTTTGCTGGAACAACAATTCTCAATTAAGCGGAGATACCATGTATCTTTTTACTGAAAAGCAACAGGCAAAAAAACTTTACGTTTTTAATAATGCTATTGTTGTGAACAAAACCAAAGAAGGACTTTTTAATCAAATGGCTGGAAAAACTTTGAATGGTTTTTTCAAGGAAGGCAACATAGATTATATCAGAGTCAAAGGCACTCCTGCCGAAAGTGTTTTCTATCCTCAGGATGACGACAGCGCTTATATTGGTATGAACAAAAGCAAGGGCGATGTGATAGATATTATTTTTGTCAGTAAAAATATAAACAGCATTAAATTCATCAATGACGTGGATGGCACTTTGTATCCTATGAATCAGATTCCAGCTGCTATTAAATTTTTAAAGAATTTTAATTGGCAAGATCAAAAAAGACCTATGAACAAACTCGAATTATTTGAGTAAATTTATAACTTGAATTTGAGGTAAAAATAATTTGGCTTATTATTAAATTTCATTACTAATGAAACCTTTTTTTATAACGCTGATTTGCATTTTTATTTTGAGCCAGTTGGTTGCTCAGGATATTTACACGGGCAAATGGACTGCACACATTGATGTCAACAATACTATTAGCGGATTTGATCTTTCATTGGAAATTGGAAGCCCTGAAAAAAATCTTCTTTACCCTGCACAATTAAAAATTTCCTTAGACAGTTTTGAAGCTACATATCAACTCTTACTGGTAAAGAAAAATTCTCGTCAGTTAGCCATCAGTTCTCAAAAATATGCTGTTTCAGAAACCCCTTTCAGTTTAGGAAATATCATGTCTCTTTTTAATGGCACCTTCGACTTTGGTAAAGATGTAAAAGGCGTCCCCTTTCTTGAACTCAACAGAATATTAAGCCGTTCGGGCAGAAATAACGGATTAAAAATGCCTGAACTAAAATCTTATCCTAAAGCTTATAATTCACTTGTAGAAAATTTATTTTCAATTATAGAAACAGGATCCTTAATAATTCAAAAGCAAAATAATGAGCCTTGGGTAGATATCAACACTCAAAAAATATTACAGCCCAAAACATCGCCTGCTTATTTTGGAATTGTTGATACCATTTTTGCCAAAACGAAATTTGGTTCCGTTAAGTTTCTCAACAACAATGATGCGGATATTATCTCATTAAAATTAAATGGGAATATCATAGTTGATCAAATCGATTCTAAAAAGAACAGAGACAATGAAGACTTTATTCTGGATACAGGTTTAAACATTCTCGTTTTTTTTGCTGATGACTTTGGGAAAAATGGAACTTCAAGTTCTTCGGTAAATATTCAGTTTGACAATACCGAAAAAATTCTCGATTTTAAAGAATTACAAAATACCGCAGCAACATTTATTGTAATAAAAATATTTCTCAAGTTCGATGAAGGCAGCATTACGAAGTTTGACAATTATCCAACAGATATGCTAAATAATAACATCGGAAATAATACCGGGAATAATTTAAATAACAAACCATCAAGCCTAAACAGAAACAGCAAATTAATTGGAAGCATTGTTGCGAGATCACAGCAAATTACTTTTGCAATCTGGGATGATGCTGTAGAAGACGGCGATACGATTTCACTGAGCATAAATGATAAATGGATTACCAAAAATTTTCCAGTATTGAAAAGACCTCAGTTTATAACCGTTACTTTAGATCCAGGCCCTAATGTAATCACCTTTGTAGCCGAAAATTTAGGCTCAATCATCCCTAATACTTCTGTTCTTGAAATCATAGATGGTAAAAAGCGAAAATCTTTTTATATCGAAACGGATTTGAATCAAAATAACCTCATTAAGATATTCTACGATCTAAAACCTGAATAATAAAAACAGCTTTTTATAACACACTTCTTAACTATTCTAATTTATTAGGCTCAATTTTCAAGATTTCAGTTGTTTTGTCCTATTTTTGCCGACCAAAAACGCTTAACTATTATGATGGAAAATCTGATTTACGTTGTCCCTGTGATGGGAATTATCGGCCTACTATACACTTTTATTAAGTTCAACTGGGTTGCCAAGCAAGATGCTGGTACTCCAAGGATGAAGGAAATAAGTAATTATATAGCTGAAGGCGCTATGGCTTTCTTGAAAGCAGAGTGGAAAGTTTTGGGATATTTTGTAGTAATCGTTGCCATCCTTTTGGCGGTAATGGCCCAGGCTAATCCAAATTCACATTGGAGTATTGCTATTGCATTTGTAATCGGTGCGGTGCTTAGTGCCACAGCAGGTTATATAGGAATGAAAGCGGCTACAAAAGCTAATGTACGTACTGCTCAGGCAGCAAGAACAAGTCTAAGTAAAGCATTGAATGTTTCCTTCACAGGTGGTGCAGTTATGGGTGTTGGTGTGGCAGGATTAGCTGTTTTGGGACTTGGAGGTTTATATATTGTTTTAAAACATTTTTTCGCTCCGGGAGCAGCCATGAATTCTGAGGAAATGGTTAAAACCATTGAAATATTAACCGGTTTTTCTTTGGGTGCAGAATCGATTGCATTGTTTGCTCGTGTGGGTGGTGGTATTTATACAAAAGCAGCAGATGTTGGTGCTGACTTAGTTGGAAAAGTGGAAGCAGGTATTCCTGAAGATGATCCAAGAAATCCTGCAACTATCGCTGATAATGTGGGCGATAATGTAGGTGACGTTGCAGGTATGGGAGCTGATTTATTTGGTTCTTATG
>CANFGZ010000202.1 GCA_947446585.1 Chitinophagaceae bacterium
AGGGCTAGCAAATATTTGTCAGTAAAAAAATCTCTCCAATTTATATTGGCAGTATTGGTGCTGTCTTTTATAGCAGCATAATTTACGGGCAGCTTACTAGTATCAGTTGCCTCCATTACAATAGGTGATTTACAACCTATATATAATAAGCCTACTATTAAAACTACAATGCTATAATGGTATCTAACTATTTTCATATTAATCAATTTCTTCTGTTAATGGATTTTCTTCTTCGTCTTCAATCAATACATGTCTTTCAGATATACGTGCAAATATGTAATACAATCCAGGGATGATCATTACCCCAAAGATGGTTCCGAATAACATACCCCCTGCAGCAGCAGCTCCAATAGTTCTATTGCCTATTGATCCCGGACCTGTTGCAAAGACCAGTGGAATTAATCCCGCAATAAAGGCAAAAGAAGTCATTAATATGGGCCTTAATCTTATAGATGCGCCTGCAATAGCAGCTTGAAATACGGTCATACCTGCTCTATGTTTTTGTACAGCAAATTCAACAATTAATACAGCATTTTTACCTAACAAACCAATAAGCATGACCATGGCTACCTGTGCGTATATATTATTTTCTAAGCCTAAAACTTTAAGAAAGAAAAAGGCGCCAAATATACCAGTGGGTAAGGATAAAATAATTGGAAAAGGCAATATGAAACTTTCATATTGAGCTGCTAAAAGTAAGTATACAAATATCAAGCAAATTAAAAATATATAAATAGCTTGATTCCCTTGGCCTACTTCATCTTTTGAAATACCTGCCCAGTCAATGCCAAAACCTCTAGGTAATTTATTATTGGCTACCTCTGTAATAGCAGCAATAGCAGTTCCACTACTATAACCTGTTGCAGCTCCTCCACTAATTTCTGCAGAATTATACATATTATGTCTTGTAATCTCACCTAAGCCATATACTTTTTCTACTGTCATAAAAGCAGAATAAGGTACCATTTCATCACGATCATTTTTGACATATAATTTTAAAATATCCTGAGGCAAGGCCCTAAATTCTGGCAAAGCTTGAACCATTACTTTATACTGACGATCAAATTTGATAAAACTACTTGCATAGTTACTACCAATTAAAGTTGATAAATTATTCATGGCATTATCAATCGTAATTCCTTTTTGTTGCGCTTTTGCATTATCTACTTTTAAAATGTATTGCGGAAAACTTGCATTGTAAAAAGTAAACACCGAGGTTAATTCAGGGCGCTTATTTAATTCTGCAGTAAATGCGGTACTCACTTCTTCCATTTTTTTATAATCTCCGCTTCCTGTTTTATCTAACAGACGCAATTCAAATCCTCCAGCGGCACCATAACCTGGCACAGCAGGTGGAGGAAACAATTCAATTTTTGCTTCTTTGATATCCTTCGTCTTTTCTTCTAATTCTTTCATCACTTCTTCTACAGTGTGTTTTCTATCACCCCAACTCTTTAAATTAATCAAACAACTACCAGAACAGGCTTCTGTTCCTTCCGTTAAAATTTCATACCCTGCAGTAGTAGAAACTGAAGCTACATCCTCCATTGCATTGGCTACTTTTTGAATTCTTGATAAAACATCATTGGTTCTCTCTAAAGTTGAACCTGCTGGAGTAAGAATTACGGCATAAAACATACCCTGATCTTCATTAGGAATAAAACCTGAAGGTGTTCTTGAGCTTAAACCCCAAGTACCAAGACAGAAAGCAATTAACACTAAAAAAGTTACTATTCTTCTGTTTACGATAAGGATTAATAGCTTTTTATACTTTCTTAATAGTTTTGCAAAGCCAGTATTAAAACTTTCTAAAAAATTATTTAACCAATTTTTTCTTTTTTTAATGCCATGTGTGTTTTTTAATAAAGTAGCACATAGTGCTGGTGTTAGTGTTAATGCTATCACCCCCGATAAAATAATGGAAGTGGCCATGGTTACAGAAAACTGTCTATAAAATATTCCTACAGGTCCCGGCATAAAAGCTACTGGTATAAATACTGCAGCCATCACCAATGTAATAGCAATGATAGCCCCACTAATTTCAGACATAGCAAGCTCGGTGGCAGCGATAGGATCTAAATTATTTTCTTCCATTTTGGCATGCACTGCTTCTACTACCACAATGGCATTGTCTACCACAATACCAATAGCTAGTACCAATGCAAATAAGGTTATCAAGTTAAGCGTAATGCCAAAAAATTGCATAAAAAAGAAAGTTCCAATTAAAGAAACAGGAACAGCAATAGCTGGAATTAGGGTAGATCTCCAATCTCCTAAAAATATAAATACCACTAAACTAACTAGCAAGAAGGCTTCAATTAAAGTATGTATTACTTTTTCAATAGAGGCATCTAAAAAAGTAGAAACATCATAACTAATTTCATAGTCCATTCCTTTAGGAAAAGAGCTTCCTTTAATTTCTGTCATTCTTTTTTTAATGTTGGCAATTACCGCGCTTGCATTTGATCCGTAAGATTGCTTAATAACAATAGATGCAGCCGGTTTCCCATTTAATTTAGAATACAGATCATAATAGGTACTTCCAAATTCAACATTGGCAATATCCTTTACTCGAATAGCTTGTCCATCTGCACTAGATCTTAATATAATGTTTTCATAGCCTTCTTTGGTGCTAAACCTACCCGGATACTTTAATACATATTCAAAGCTTTGTGCTTTTTTACCAGAGCTTTCACCTGTTTTACCTGGCGCTGCTTCTAAGTTTTGTTCGTCCAATGCTTTTAACACTTCATCAGCTGAAACTTTATAAGCTAGCATTCTATCTGGTTTTAACCAAATTCTCATGGCATACTCTCTATTTCCTAATATATCTGCAAACCCTACTCCATCTATTCTTTTAAGTTCAGACAAAAGATTTAAGTCTGCATAATTAAACAAGAAATTTATATCCATACTAGTATCCCTGCTAAAAAGATTAATATACATGAGCATATTGGACTCTTCTCTTGTAATTTTAACTCCTTCACGCACTACCAAAGGCGGTAACTTATTAATAACAGCAGCTACTCTATTTTGCACATTCACCGCAGCTATATTGGGATCGGTTCCTAATTCAAATACAACTTGTATAGTAGCTACTCCATCATTACCAGCAGCTGGTTCCATATACTTCATTCCTGGTACACCATTAATGGCTCTTTCTAATGGAATAATTACCGCCTTAACCATCAGCTCGGCATTGGCGCCGGGATATTCAGCTGTAATATTTACTTTAGGCGGTGAGATAACCGGGAACTGTGTTACAGGTAATTGAATAATGGCTAGTGCACCCAGTAATGTTATTATTACAGAAATAACAATAGATAACACAGGCCTTTTTATAAACTTATTAAACATATAATTTTTTTGTTTGTAGGTAAAACGCTTATTTATTGATTTGCGCTATCGCTTTTTCAGCTGCAATAAATTCGGTTTTTATTTTATCGTCTTCTTTCACGATTTGTAGGCCTTCCAATAATATTTTATCATTTACAGATAATCCAGATTCAATCACATATAAATTTGAAAATTTCTGCTTAATAGTGATTCCTCTAGATTTTACTATATTGTTAGCGTCTACTACAAATACATAAATTTTATCTTGAATTTCATAAGTTGCTTTTTGAGGAATCACTAAACTGTTTTTAAGATCAACAGTAAGTTGTACCCTACCTGTTTCTCCATGCTTTAGTAATAATTCAGGGTTAGGAAATTTTGCTCTAAAGGCAATACTGCCGGTATTTTTATCAAACTCTGCTTCAATGGTTTCTACTTGCCCCTTGTACTTATGTGGCATATTATTGGCTAAAAATAAAGTGGCATTATTTTTATTTTTTGCACGTGATTTATAATCGAGGTACTCTGCTTCTGAAACATTAAAATAAGCATATACCGATTTATTATTAGACAAAGTGGTAAGTAAAGTGCCTTCGTCTATTAAACTTCCCATTTTAAATTTTAATCTATCAATAGTGCCTTCGAAAGGCGCTCTAATTTTTGTATAGCCTACATATAATTCTGCTAAGTTTTCATCGGCCTTAGCCTCGTCAAACTTTGCCACAGCCAATGAAAGCTCATTAGGAGAAACTATATTTTTGTCAGCTAATTTTTTCACATTCTGTAATTCTAATTCAGCCTTTTTAACATTGGCCTTTGCTTTTATAAGCTCGGCTTCATATTCTTTGGGTCTAATAGTAAATAGTAATTGACCTGCACTTACATGCTGCCCTTCATCTACATTAATACTTTCTATAAAGCC
>CANFGZ010000203.1 GCA_947446585.1 Chitinophagaceae bacterium
AACAATTAATCAATACCCCCTTTCGAACAACCACCAGAATGATTTCTTGTTTTTTTCATGCTTCAATCCAAATTTTCTTATCGCATTTACGTTCAAATGTTCAATAGCATCAGAAATTGAATCAGTAAACAAACATAATTTCAAGTCTTCTGCATTTATCGTGCCTTTCTGTTTCATTAATTCAATATGAGCTATTAATTCTTTATGATAAGCTGTATCAAAAATAATTATCGGAAACTGAAAAAGCATTTTAGTTTGAATTAAAGTAAGGGCTTCAAAATATTCATCCATGGTACCAAAGCCACCGGGCATTACTACAAATGCGTAGGAATATTTTATCAGTAATGTTTTCCTAACAAAGAAGTATCTGATGTTTACATTTTTATCGAGATATTTATTAGGGAATTGTTCAAAAGGCAAAACAATATTACAGCCTACGCTTCTGCCTCCAACCTCTTTTGCACCTCTGTTTGCGGCTTCCATAATTCCGGGCCCGCCACCTGTCATAATCGTAAAACCAAGTTTTGCAATTTCGCCCGAAAGTTGTTGTGTTTTTTTATAATATTCATGATCTTCTTTAAATCTTGCTGAACCGAAAACCGGTACACAAGGTCCAACAAAATGCAGCTTTCTAAATCCTCTGATAAATTCTATCAACACTTTTATGGAGAAGGTCAATTCTTTCCATCGGCTTTGAGGTCCTTGAAGAAATTTTATTTCAGATTTTTTCATTGAAGTGCAATTGTTATTCAAACTTAACTTTTTTTTGACTAACCATTTTTTAATCTTTAAAACCAATCAAATAAAAAAGGGTTTCATTTTTCAATGAAACCCTTTCTAGTATTACTGTGGAGAATATCGGGGTCGAACCGACGACCTCTTGCATGCCATGCACTTTGCACGCCCTGCTAATCCCTGAGGCAACGAACAGAACACCCTGTTGTCTTGGAGCTGCCGTTTTTATCTACACTAGAGTAGATGTTGCATAGATTTCGACCCCAAGCTAAACTAGGAGGAAGTTCGGTTGAACTCCACCACCAACCACTGGTTCCTGTATACTCGTATGATCCATCAGAATAGCGGTCACCACCAGGAAGACCAGTAAATCCAATACTATTCGTAGCACCTACATTGGGACTTAGCCAATGTGCAAAACCTAGCTCCTTCATAGAACCTCCTGCATATGTACTTTGTAAGCCATCAAATACAGTTGTATCAGCAGAAGGATCAATACATTTTACTAATTTATTCCATTCTGCATCAGAAGGCACATGCCATCCTGCAGGAGCTAATCCCCTTGGATCATTAACCGCATACCAATTATACAACTTACCATATATTGGACCATTAGCTGTGATATTTTGATAGTAGCACCATGCCCCTGTTGTTAAATTAGCCCATGTTGTTGAATCTGTTACCTGAGGTATTACATCTCCATTCCTATAATGGCTTACATCCAAATTCTTTGCAGTCCATACTTGATTACAGATTTGAACTGTTGGATAAATATTACCATCTATATCTGTGACGGAACTTCCACCACCGCCACCATTAGTAGAAGTTGTGATAGTAATTTCATTAGAATACTGTAATGAGTTTCCTGCGGAGTTATAAGCATAAACTCTGTAAGTGTAAGCAGTATTGTTAGTTAATCCTAAATCACTAAAAGTTGACATGTCAGCACCTGTGCTGCCAACATCTGTAAAACTTACAACAGCAGTCTTACGTTGAACTTTATACCCGGTTTCATTAGTGGCATTATCTGTCCATGAAAGATTAATCTGTGTTCCAGATATTGCTGCTCCTGTTAGGTTAGTTGGTGCTACTGGTACCACTGTTGTAACTCCATTATTTGTTGAGCAACCATGTATTAAAAAAATAACAATAATACTTATGAAATTTAATTTTATACCAGACTTTTTCATTTATAGTTTATAATATTTTTAATATTAAATAATTTTGAGTTTAAAATTTTGTAGTTTTTTATGATTTTTTTCTTACTCTATATATAAATCATTTAGTCTTTCAAGAGCAAGTTTAGTTTCTTCAATGGTTTCAGGAATTGTAAGCGGTATGGGTCGATTATACGAGCCAATAAAATTAACGCTTGTTTTTATTCTTAAATAAGGAATTATGGTTACTAATTTTTTTATAGACTCGTGATTATTGATACTTGGATGAATTTGTTTTACAAAAAGAGTTATAGGATACCATTTCTTTTTATACAAAAAGGCATCCATTTCGGCATTACTTATGTTAATCTGTCCATTATTAAATTGTTCAATTACAAACAGAAATTCATCGTTAGTCATTTTATTTGTTTTAAAACTTTTTCAAAATTGTCATTTTGGGATTGAGTATAAACTTTGATTTTTTTTATCTAATCAATTGGACTCCCATTAAAAGTTAATCTTTTAAACAACGAATATAGAAGCCATTATAATAATCCCCGAAATCCCTAGCTATATTGCTATTGAATGTTGTTAAGTAATAATATCTGGAATATTGTTGACCGACCACTGAACTTAAGTCTGTTGAGCTCCACCAGACAGCAGTGTAACCTTTGGCCTGGAAATAAATTCCAGTGGTACGGTCTCCACCAGGTAGGCCTGTAAATCCACTGCTATTTGTAGCCCCTGCATTAGGACTTAACCAATGCATTAAACCAACTTCTTTCATTGCACCTCCTGCTGTTGCGCTTAGTGAATCAGGGTAGTTTAATGTAGTATCAGCATTGGGGTCTAAGCATTTAACCAAACTATTCCATTCCGCATCACTTGGCACATGCCATCCTGCAGGAGCTAATCCCCTTGGATCATTTACCGCATACCAATTGTAAAGCTTACCATACACAGCTCCATTAGCAGCATCATTATTGTAATAACACCAAGCACCCGTTGTTAAATTTCCCCATTGCGTAGGGTCGGTTACTTGAGGTATGGCATCACCATTTCTGTAAGTTGTAACATCTAAATTCTTGGTCGTCCATATTTGATTACAGATTGTTACACTCGGCAAGTTGATTACATTAATCGTAGTAAACCCAATTTCACTGCCATAAGCAGTACCCACGCTATTAGTAGCATACGCACGAATATAATAGGTTGTATTTGCTGTTAATCCAATTAGATTACTTGTAAATAATCCTGTACCGCTTCCATCAACTGTTTTAGTATTTAAAGCAATTGTTGGAGAGCTGCTCGTACTCCACACAACACCTCTAGAAGTTACAGGCAATCCACCATCACTAGAAATATCTCCACCACTTATTGCGGTTGATGTTCCTATTGATGATACAGCTGTTGTAGTAATAGTTGGTATGCTGTAGTTATTGGTTATAAATATTTGCTCATTACCATAACCTGTGCCATTAGAATTTGTTGCATATGCCCTTAAATAGTATGTTGTATTTGCATTTAATCCAATGATGTTGCTATTAAAAATGCCTGAGCCATTGCCATCAGTAGTTTTAGTTGAAAGATTGATAGTTGGGTTTGATGTTGTGCTCCAAACAACTCCACGAACTGTAACAGAAGAACCACCATCATTTGTTACATTACCGCCACTGACTGCAGTAGTAAAAGTTATAGTACTGATTGTATTTGTTGATAAAACAGGAACACCACCTGTAGAAATAGAAAATTCATTTGAATAAGTTAGAGAATTACCTACAGCATTAAAGGACATCACACGATAAGTATAGTTTGTGCTGGCAACTAATCCGGTATCAGTAAAGCTAAATACATCTGCATTTACTGTGCCTACCAAATTAAAAGAAACAGCTCCATCTATTTTTCTCTCAATTTTAAAACCGGTTTCATTGGTAGAATGGTCTGTCCAAGTTAAATTCACTTGGGAGCTTGATACCAACACTCCTGTTAAATTACTAGGAGCCAAGGGTATTACTGTGGTGGTAGAACCTCCATTGTTATTGGGAGTTGTAGAACAGCTTATTAATATTAATACAGCTGAAGCAATTGAAAAGATGAATTTCATTTTATTTTTTTAGAATTGTAAGTTATTGATAAATATTTATACTTATTAATTTCAATAATAAAATATAAAAATGAAGCCTAAGAAAATCCAAATTGTTTAAACCATGTTTAAACCAATAAAATAAAAAAGGGTTTCATTTTTCAATGAAACCCTTTCTAGTATTGAGGTGGAGAATACCGGAGTCGAACCGACGACCTCTTGCATGCCATGCAAGCGCTCTAGCCAACTGAGCTAACCCCCCAAATAAAAAAGAACCAGAC
>CANFGZ010000204.1 GCA_947446585.1 Chitinophagaceae bacterium
CCTGCCAGAATGGATTGATACTTTCATAAGTAGTAATATTATACATCCCATTGTAATCCGGAACATAAACATATCGCTCCCCGCTTCTGTCAATGTCTGTTTTAAGAAACATATTGGCTTCCTTTTTATTATAAACTCCACTATCCACTCTGTCGCTAAGTAACCTGAAACTTCTCAAATCCAGCCATCTCCATTCTTTTCCACCGGGAAACACTCCAATACTTTCGTTATCATAAACTAACGAATTCCCTCTTACAAAAGTTGGGGCAATGTCTCTTTGATTGTTATCCCAGCGGTTATTTTGCAAAATCACTGCTTTCACCTGCTGTGCAGCGCTGAATGTATTAAGGTCTTTTAAGTTGGCCGTGAATTTTATTCGTTGATGAGTGCTGAATAATTGCGGAGTAAACGGTTGTACAACAGAGGCCCCGATATTTGCCTTTTGATCAAGCACCAAAAATTGTTTGGTAAATACTTTTTTTGAAGTATCCCCATCCAAATAAACCAACAAGAGGTAATTTCCTGATCGGTAAGGCACAGAATTTTGCTCAGGAAAAAAAGCCTGGTAATGGGTGTATTGCGTATAAGCGATAGAGGAATAACGATAAGTACTAATTCTGTTTTGTGTAAATCCTTTTATATAATCAAATGCAGACAAATTTGCCTGCTGCCAATTATAATCACACAGAATGTAGGTGTAATAATAATTTTTATAGCGGGCATCCATATCGTCGAATTCCAGCTCCAGTCTATTGTTGCTGTTTAATTGATAAACAGGTAATCCCTGCTGATTTCCATATTCAAATAATTGCGCAGTTTTAATATACGGCTGATATATTTTTTCAACAACCTGAGCCTGCAAATAAAAAATATTCAAACAAGAAAACAGCACGGAAATTAAAATGAGTTTAGGTTGTGTTTTCATTTAATAGTTTAATTAATTTACTTTTGAAAGATAGCAAAAATATATAGGATTGAATATCTCATTATTTATAGCCAAAAGAATTGCGTTAAAAAACAAACAGACTTTTTCGCGTTTTATTATCAGACTAGCCATTGGCGCAACTGCTTTATCGGTTACTGTAATGATTGTGGCGTTAAGTTTTGTAAATGGCTTTCAAGAGGTAATTGGCAACAAAGTTTTTAGTTTCTGGGGGCATGTCAGAGTACAACAGGATATAGAAAATAAAGTAAGTATCGCAGAAGAATATCCCATCGACAGGAATCATGCTGTTGAAAAATATTTGCATAGTATAAAAGCGGTTACTTCTGTTGAAAGATATGCCACCAAATCTGCAATTCTTAAATACCAAACAGGCATTGAAAGTATTTTGCTTAAAGGCATTGATAGTAGTTTTAATTTCAACAGAATGCAATCCTTTCTGCAAAGCGGCAACTGGCTTAGCTTTAAAGACAGCGGCTACAGCAAAGAAATCAACATCAGCAGCTACACTTCCAAACAACTAAACATCAATAAAGGCGATAGTTTGCTGGTTTATTTTTTTCGTCAGGATGGAAGTAAGAGCGCCAGAAGATTAATGGTATCCGGAATTTTCAAAACCGGTATTGATGAATATGATAAGAATTTCGCATTATGCGATATCAATTTAATACGCAGGTTAAACAACTGGGGCATAAATCAAATTGGTGGTTATGAACTTTTTCTTTCTGATTATCACCTCACAGACAGCATCCGAAATCTTACATACAAAGAACTGCCACAAAGCTGGTATAGCAGAAGCATCCGTGAACTTTACCCCAATATTTTCGATTGGCTGAATCTTCAAGGTCAGATTAAAAACATTCTGGTTGGCATCATGATGATTGTTGCGGCAGTGAATCTTATCACCTGTCTGATTATTTTATTACTGGAAAGAACCCGCATGACGGGAATACTCAAAGCACTTGGAGCCAACAATTTTCATATTCAGAAAATATTTCTTTACCACACCACTATGATTGCCGGAATGGGTGTACTTATTGGAACAATAGTAGGCTTATTGATTTGCTGGCTGCAGATTCAAACAGGATTCATTAAATTAAATGAAGAAGCTTATTTTATTTCAGAAGCCTGTGTAAGTATCCATTGGTGGCAAATTTTAATGATAGATTTTACTACTGTGGTAATCTGTTTTCTTACTTTAATCATACCCACCTTGCTGGTCAGAAAAGTTTCTCCTGTGAAAGCCATCCAATTCAGATGATTAGTTTTTCAACTCGTATAAAATAATAGCTGTTGCAATGGCGGCATTCAAAGATTCTGCAACTCCATTTCTGGGGATGGTAATGTCATGAATAGCAAATGACTGAATTTCTTCAGACAATCCATTGGCTTCATTTCCAATTAGCAAAATGGCTTCTTTAGTTCCTCTGAAATTTTTTAAAGGTTCCCCCAAAAGTGAAGCTGCAAATACTTTTACTTCCTTATTTTTTTTTAACCATTCAACAGGATCTGTATAATACAGATTTACTCTTGCCAGACTTGCCATTGTACTTTGCACAACTTTGCTATTGTATAGATCTGCGGTATTCTTCGAACAAATAATATTTTTAACGCCAAACCAGTCGGAGGTTCTGATAATTGTTCCCAGATTACCGGGATCCTGAATATTATCCAGAACTAAAGTGATTTGATCTTTTAAATCAATCGGGGCTGATTCTTTTCTTTTTTCAAAAATGGCAACAACTTGATTGGGTGTTGAATAATTGGCTATTTTTTCCAGTTCTTCAGGTGTCACTAATTGAACCTTATCAATGAAAGTATCAGACAACTTTTTGTCTGCATTGTTAATCCAATCTGCAAGGGCATAAACCATTTTGCACTTAAACACACCCGAAAGCAATAATTCCTTTACCACTTTAGGCCCTTCAGCCAAAAAGGCATTGCTTTCATCTCTGAATTTTTTGTGCTGTAAACTTTGGATATCTTTGATTATAGCTTTGCTTAACATTGCCCGAATTTATGTCAATTTTCGCCTTTAATAAAACAAATATCTTATCCATAACCAGAATCATCATGGTAGGGTTTGTATTTGCTTCGTGCGCAAAACCATTTGTAAAAAAAGCTCCTTTAAATCAATATTATTTATATCATAATTCCATCTCTGTTGAAGGAGGAAATTTTAGTAAATCAGAAAAAACAATTTTAATCCAGCGACTATACGGGCAGCTTGATGACAGTTCAAAAGTAAAAACAAAAAGCAAACTTATTTTTTTTAAAATACTGAACCGTCCTATTGTTTACGATACTGCTTACACCAACATCTCTGCCAATAATATGCTAGCTTCCATGAATCACCTTGGCTATTACAATGCTAAAACAATTTATAAGGCAGACACTTCAAAAAAGAAAATCTCCATCCGATACACGATTCTTGCCGGAAAACCTACAAGGATTGATACAATTAGTTACCGACTGAAAAAAAATGACTTACAAAATTTAGCGTATAGATTTAAAGAAAAAAGTTATTTAAAAAAGAACGACCCCATCACCAAAGCAGGAGTTATTACAGAAATTGGAAGACTGGTAGACAGCTTCAGAAATAATGGATATTACAAATTTACTGCCGCAGAATTAAAAGTGAGAGGCGATACCACTATTGAAGCTTTGACCAACTTGAGTGATGATCCCTTTGAACAACTCCGGATATTAGCCGAAGCACAATTAAAAAAAGATTCCCCCAAAATAAAACTGGCGATTGTTTTAAATCCACCCACCGACACCACAAAATTAAACCGGTTTTACATCAACAAAATAAATGTATTCATCGATTTCCACCAAGGCGATAACAAATCAGACAGTAGTGCTTTCAATCGGGTTTACACAAAAAATCTTACCCTCAATTACCATCAATTATTATTTAATCCATCCTTGTTAGAACGAAATATAAGTTTCTTACCCGGTGCGATTTACCAGCAAATAGATTATTATAAAACACTTTATAAATTAACCAAGCTGGGTGCATGGCAAAGTGTGAATATTCTTATTGATGAAACGCCCGATTCTGATAGTTTAATAAATCTTACCATCGAGCTGGTTCCATCAAAAAAATATGGGTTTGAAACTGCGCTCGAAATGAGTTATTCTGCTGCTAGTAATAGTAGCAATGTGCTTGCAGGAAATCTTTTTGGATTGTCTGGCAATCTTTCTCTTGTAAATAGAAATCTGGCAAAGGAAGCCATAAGAATGACACACAATATCAGATCCGGAATTGAGTTCAATAACAACTTGGGA
>CANFGZ010000205.1 GCA_947446585.1 Chitinophagaceae bacterium
GGTTGCAATATAGGCATCGCATCCCTTGAGGTTTTCTGCTATTGTGATGAAAGCTTCAGTTTGGGAATCAAATTGATATAATTTCTTTATGAGAAATTGGAGCAGCACATCGTCTTTTGATGATAATTTTATCGTTTGTTTGTGTCCACTGATAAATACGGATAAAAAATCATGAAAACCAACCATAGGAATATTACCTGCCATTACAATGCCAATTTGTTTGGGAACAATTAAATCGTCGAGGTGATAATGATGGGTCCAAGTTTCAAGTTCAGATTTGGAAAGATATTTCTCAACAATATTTTTTGTAGCAATGTTTATAAACGCTTCAGTAAACCAAGGGTTTTTTGCGGCCGCTTCTTTTTTTACGGATTGCCATTCATCTGTGTTTTGTTTAAGATATTCTCCAAGGAATGATAATAAATCAATTCGATTTTGTAAATTCATGCGCTTATTATTACTTTACATCAAAATTACGAAGATGGCAATAAAGATTACTGATGAATGTATCAATTGCGGAGCCTGTGAGCCCGAATGTCCAAATAATGCAATTTATGAAGGAGGAGTGGAATGGGCGATTTCTGACGGAACAACAGTAACGGGGTCATTCTCATTAATGGATGGAGTTGTTGTTGATGCTAATCAACGCAATACACCAGTGAGTAATGATACTTATTATATCACTCCAAATAAATGTACAGAATGTCAGGGATTTCATGAAGAACCTCAGTGTGCCGCAGTTTGTCCTGTGGATTGCTGCGTTCCTGATGAAGCTTATCGCGAAACAGTGGAAGAGCTGATGAGTAAAAAAGAAAAACTTCACGTTTAGTACAAGATTTATCTAAAGACGGCTAGGCTTGATGACGAGTAGTTTATTATTCGGCATCATGCTCTTTTTGTTTTTAACAGCTAAAGGTGCAGGTGTTCATCTAAAAAAAAATCATGAGAAACCTCTTTTTCTTTCTTTCAATGCTTTGCTATTTTTTAATTTCCTGCGCTGAAAAGAAAAAATCAACAGCTGAAGATAAGGCCTCGAAGTCTCTTGATCTAATGGCTTACGATAGATCATTTTCGCAAATGAGTGAATCCAAAGGAATGAAAGCTGCATTCATCGAATTCATGGATAGCAATAGTGTTTTATTGCGTCCTGATCAATTTCCCATAACAGGTGCTAATGCAATAGACTATCTTGTTTTACAAAATGACACAGAATATAAATTGACCTGGGATCCAGAGCATGCTGATGTTGCCGAATCCGGTGACCTCGGATTTACTTATGGAATTTACATGATGCAGCCAGCTTCAAAAGATACCTTGTATTATGGAACTTATACCCATATCTGGAAAAAACAAAATGATGGAAAATGGAAACTTGTGCTTAATACCACTAACGAAGGTCTGAATGAGTCTAACGAATAAATTTTAAATCATTAACATTTTTATCAACCATTAATTTCCTTAAATTATTTTGTTTCTTTGCTTAAATTTAAAATTAAAAGATGAATAAGAATATAGCATTGGTTACAGGTGGATATTCAGGGGAGTCTGTTATTTCATACAAAAGTGCTTCAACTATTTTAGCAAATATTGATAGCACTAAATGGAATTGTTACATGATTGATATTAATCCTGAGGGATGGTTTTTTACAAATCAAAATCAACAAAAACAATCTGTTGACAAGAATGATTTTTCAATAACTGTTGATGGAAACAAAATTCATTTTGATGCTGTTTTAATTGGAATGCATGGTACTCCGGGAGAAGATGGAAAGTTGCAGGGCTATTTCGATTGTTTGAATATTCCATATACTTCTTGTAATGCTGCAAGTTCTGCACTTACTTTTAATAAAAGATATACTGTTGCTGTTGCGGCATTTGCTGGAATTTCTGTAGCAAGTTCAATGCACTTATTTAAACACAGCCCTGTTGATCCTCAGGAAATATTAAAAACACTTACACTGCCGTTGTTTGTCAAACCAAATAATGGGGGAAGCAGCTTAGGGATTAGCAAAGTTAATGTGGCAGATGATTTAAAATCAGCACTCGATAAAGCCTTTAACGTTGATGAACAGGTGCTGGTAGAAGAGTTTATCAGTGGGAGGGAATTTACAATTGGTGTTTTTAAATCGAAGGGAAAAATAATCACTCTTCCCATAACTGAAATTATTTCCGAAAATGAGTTTTTCGATTTTCAGGCAAAGTATGAAGGCGCCAGTAAAGAAATTACTCCCGCTGAAATTGAAGAAGCCGTTGCAGATAAAATTAGATTTGAAGCCCAGAAAGCTTATGAAGTTTTTAATTGCAATGGGGTTGTTAGAATCGACTTTATTTATAATGAAACATCTGCCAAACCATTTATGCTGGAGATAAATACCATCCCTGGTCAAAGTTCCGCCAGTATTATCCCTCAGCAAGTAAAAGTAATGGGTTGGAATCTTAAAGATTTTTATTCTGCTTTAATTGAAGAATGTTTCTGATTTTTAAATTGTAAGTTTGGAAAGAATTATAAGTTTTTCAAAAACAAATTTTAATAATTATAAGTGTTTAAATTTATTACAGACCGGCCATTTTGGGTAAACTTACTGACAATTTTATTATTGTCGATTTTGATGCTTTTTATCATCTTGCAAACCTTAGGTTGGATTACTAATCATGGAAAATACCTCAGTGTTCCCTCTGTGATTGGACAGAAAACCAGTGACGCAATCAAACTTTTGGAATCCAAGGGCTTTGATGTAGTTATCAAAGATTCGGTATATACAGATACCGCAAAAAATGGAATTGTACTCAAACAAATCCCTGACCCCAACAGTACTGTAAAAATTAATCGTACTGTTTTAATCACAATAAACAGATTTACTTTGCCATTAATTGAAATGCCGGCTTTGGAAGGCAAATCATTAAATTTTGCTTTTGAAATGTTGAAACGCAGCCATCTGAAATTAGGCGATACTATTTTCAGGCCTGATTTTATGCGTGGTTCAGTATTGGAACAAGAATTTAAAGGCGATAAAATAAAACCCGGAACTAAAATTCCCTGGGGCAGTTACATTGACCTTGTAATTGGTAGTGGATTAAATCAGGATCCTATAGCCGTTCCTGATCTCATAGGTAAAACTTTTGAAGAAGCGAAAATCATCTTGCAGGAAAATGGCATTTTGCTTGGCGCAGTAGTAACCGATCCTAATGTTACTGATTCTGCTTCAGCTTTTATTTGGAAACAAAGTCCGCCAAAATATGATGATCAGAAAGAACCCGTTTATATTCAACCTGGTCAGTTGTTGGATTTATGGATTTCAGCAGAAATGAAAAATCCAGAAGAAACAATTATCCCTTAAAAAATAATCATGCAAATAATAGAATCGGAAGAACTTAAGCAACGAATGGCAGCTCAGGAAGAATTACACCTTATTGATGTAAGACAGCCAGAAGAACATGCTGATTTTAATATTGGCGGCTTACTATTGCCGTTAGGTAATATAATGTCTATGCAAACTGAAGAAATAGATGACCTCAAAGAAAAGGAAATTATCTGCTATTGCAGAAGTGGGCAACGCAGCATGCAGGCCACTATGATGTTAGAAACAATGGGTTTTAAAAATGTAAAAAACCTTGCCGGTGGTATGATGGGCTGGGAAGCAAAATATGGAAGGTAGTGGCTGAATTATTTATCCAGCCTATCCAGCCATCCAGCCTATCCAGCTTATCTAGCCTATCCAACGCAACGTCCCTTTCAGGAGACATTGCTGAGAAGTATTATCCAGTATCCAGCTTATCCAGCCTATCTAGCCTATCCAGCCTATCCAGCTTATCCAGCTCCATCTAGCTTTACAACGTAACATTTACACCACTCATCAAATTAAACGTTGCCATAGGGTAATAATAATTTTCGGTCGTAAGTCTTCCTCCAAAAATATAGCTGAACGTATATCCATTGGGTTCGTATTTTTTAGAAAAGATATTGTTGCCTTGAATGAAAAAGCTAATAATGATTCCTTTTTTTAAAATTTTACAATAATCAATTCGGATGTCCTGAACGAAATAGGCATTTAGTTTTCTTTCTTCATTAGAAGTATTATCAAGATATTGCTTACTCACAAATTTGTTATTCAAATTAATCTCCGTTCTTTTTAATGGTTTTATTTTAAAAGCAACCATGCCAATCATTTGAGGAGAAAAGGAAATGTCAGAACGGATATATTGTTTTGTAAGTTGCGTATTGTCGTCGTAA
>CANFGZ010000206.1 GCA_947446585.1 Chitinophagaceae bacterium
CATTACATTTGATTCACAAAAATTCTCATGCAAGAAGCATTTATCATAGCAGGATTTCGTACGGCAGTAACCAAAAGTAAAAAAGGGGGTTTCAGGTTTACACGACCCGATGATTTGGCTATTGAATTAATCAAAGGGTTGATGTCATCTGTTCCAGCTTTGGATCCAAAATTAATTGACGACGTAATTGTAGGTAATGCTGTTCCAGAGGCAGAACAAGGCTTACAGTTTGGTAGAATCATTGCGGCAAGGGCTATAGGAATCGAAACAGCAGGCATTACTATAAACCGTTATTGTGCTAGTGGTTTGGAAAGTATTGCCATGGCTACGGCAAAGATCCGATCGGGAATGGCTGATTGTATTATCGCTGGTGGTACCGAAAGTATGAGCTTGGTGCCTACGGCAGGATGGAAAACCGTTCCTGCTTATTCTATTGCATCAGAAGAGCCAGACTATTATTTAAACATGGGTTTAACTGCAGAAGCTGTTGCTAAAGAATTTAAAGTAAGCCGAGAAGATCAGGATGAGTTTAGCTATCAAAGCCATATCAAAGCAGCTAGCGCCATTAAAGAAGGCTATTTCAAATCTGGAATATTGCCAATAAGCATAAACGAAATTTACATCGACGAGAAATCAAAGAAACAGCAGCGTAGTTTTATTGTAGATACTGATGATGGAGTAAGAACGGACACCAGTATAGAAAGTCTATCTAAATTAAAACCGGCATTTGCGGCAGGTGGTTCTGTAACTGCAGGCAATTCATCACAAACCAGTGATGGCGCCTCTTTTGTGATAGTGATGAGTGAAAAATTAATTAATCAACTGGGATTAAAACCAATAGGAAGATTGGTTGGTGCTGCAGTTGCTGGTGTTCATCCCAGAATTATGGGTATAGGCCCCATAGCTGCTATACCAAAACTGTTAAAGCAAACCGGTATTTCATTATCATCTATTGATTTGATAGAATTAAATGAAGCTTTTGCCTCTCAATCCCTTGCGGTAATCCGAGAGCTTAATTTAAATACCTCTATTGTAAATATTAACGGAGGTGCTATTGCATTAGGCCATCCTTTGGGCTGTACCGGCGCTAAACTTGCTGTTCAAATTCTTAACGACATGAAAAGGCTAAATAAAAAATTGGGTTTGATATCCGCTTGTGTTGGTGGTGGCCAAGGTATTGCCGGAATAATTGAAAATATTAGTTAGCACTATTTTATCTTTCTGCAAGAAATTGTTAAATGAAAAGTTATGAATTATCGAATTCATAGTTTTGCGACCAAGTCACAATTACAAACAGCCTAACAAAAAAATATAGTAACTCATGAAAAGATTTTTACTATTCTTCTTTTTGATTTTCATTTTCTTTATAAGCAATCAAGCATTATCATTACCATTGAAAGGGATTTTATCCGGTATTGTGAAAGACAGTAAAACCGGAAACCCTATCGAAGGCGTTTCAATTTATATTACCGATTTGCGAACAGGTTCTAGCACAAATTCAAAAGGGGAGTACAGTATCGATAATTTAAGTGATGGAAAACATTTGATGGAAATCTCTCATTTAGGTTATTCAACAATTGCAATCAACATCGACATTCAGGGAGAAACGCACAAAGATTTTTATCTTATCGAATCTATTGTAGAAAATAATGCAGTAATTGTAACTGGCGTCAGCAAAGCCACTCAATTAAAGAAAATTCCATTTCAGGTTTCAGTGATGCGTAAACAAGATTTATTACAGAGCTCTTCGATGAATATCATTGAAAGCATTGCCAAAAAAGCAGGTGTTTCTTCTTTGTCAACTGGCCCTGCAATTTCTAAACCATTAATAAGAGGTTTGGGTTACAACAGAGTATTAACGATTAATGATGGCGTTCGTCAGGAAGGACAGCAATGGGGCGATGAACACGGGATTGAAATTGATGACGAAAGTGTAAGTAAAATTGAAATTCTGAAAGGCCCGGCATCATTGGTTTATGGAAGTGATGCGATGGCCGGAGTAATTAATATTATTTCAAATGTTCCTGCTCCTGCCAATACCATTAAATTAAATCTAGGCTCCAATTATCAAACCAATAATCAACTTCGGTCTTTAAATGGAAATTTTTCAGGTAATAAAAAAGGATTTAACTGGAATGCTTATGGAACATATAAAGCAGCAGCAGATTATAAAAATAAATATGACGGTTATGTATTCAATTCGAAATTCAATGAACACAATTTAGGAGGATACGTAGGCTTCAACAGAAGCTGGGGGTATAGTCATTTATTGTTCAGTAATTTTGATTTAACTGCAGGAATGGTTGAAGGCGATAGAGATAGTTTGGGAAATTTCGTAAAAACAGTTGCAGGTGGAAATCAGATTGATGCGACTTCTACTGATTTTAAAACGGTAAATCCATTAATTCCTTATCAACATATACGGCATTTTAAAGTGGCAACAGACAATAATATCAAATTGGGAAATAATAATTTATCGCTCAATATAGCCTGGCAGCAAAACAGAAGAGAAGAATTTGGCAATCCTGAAAATATCAAAGAACGGTCCTTATTTTTTGATATGAAAACAACGACCTATGCAGCGCAATATCATTTCAAAGAAAAAAATAAATGGAAAAACTCAGTGGGTATTAACGGCATGGATCAGGTTAATACCAATTTGGGAATGGAACAATTAATACCCGATTACCATTTGTTTGATTATGGGTTGTTTATTTTTTCTCAGAAAGAATTTAAAAAAATTGATTTTAGCGGAGGTATTAGATTTGATTCAAGACGCCTTGATGCAAAAAGTTTACAGCAGGGAAATATTCAAAAAGGAGCGCCCCTTAAAAAACAGTATGCTAATTTTTCGGGAAGTGCAGGCCTTACCTATGAAGTCAATCAGAATCTTAATATAAAATTTAATGTAGCCAGAGCATTTAGGGCGCCAAGTGTGCCTGAGCTTGCTTCTAACGGTGCGCATGAAGGAACGGTTAGATATGAGTATGGCAATCGAAATTTGACTAGTGAAGTTAGTACTCAGATTGATGCCGCAATAGAAGTAAGCAGTAAGCATTTTTCGTTTAATGTTGCTGGTTATCTAAATCATTTCAGCAATTTTATTTATTATCAAAAACTGCAAAACACTACAGGAACAGATTCACTTGTTGAATTGAATGGAAATTATTTAACAGCATTTCAGTTTGATCAACATAAAGCTAATTTGGCAGGAGTAGAAATTACTTTAGATTTCCATCCACATCCATTGGATTGGCTGCATATCGAAAATAGTTTTTCTTTTGTAAGAGGAACATTTGATTCGGCTATAGAAGGATCTGATAATCTTCCCTTTATTCCTGCTCCCAAATTGCTTACCGAATTCAGAGCCGATTTTAAGAAGCTAAACAAATCAATCAAAAACTTTTATGCGAAGTATGAGATAGAAAATACTTTTACGCAGAAAAATGCTTTTACATCCTACAACACAGAAACCGCAACCAAAGGCTATTTGCTAATGAATTTGGGTGTTGGTGCGGAAATTCATAATCATAAAAACAAACAGATAATGGGAGTTTATTTATCTGCTTCAAATATTGGCGATGTCGCGTATCAATCTCATTTGAGTAGATTGAAATATGCTGCAGTGAATGAAGTTACAGGGAGGCAGGGTGTATTCAATGTGGGAAGAAATTTTGGTATTAAGATAAACGTGCCGATAAGTTTATAGGAAGAGGCATTTCTATTTTAAAAGTTTTGAGAGGTTCAAAAGTTTCAAAAGGTTGTCAACAAAAAAAAACGCCAAACAACTTCCCCCTTAGGAGAATTGAGAGAGCCTCTACTCAAACGCCTTTGGCTTGTGCTTTTCAAACTCTTCATCATAACGTACAAAAAAACGCATATAAATAACCCTGCTTAATCGCATCATCCAAGGCTGAGAAAGAATAAGTACAATGGAGTTTGTTATTAACCAATAAAAAATTCTGTTATCTTCTGTTGACACGCCAATTAATACCCACCAGGCCACGAAAGTAGTTACTGATATTGCTACCGCCAACGCATAACTTACATATCCGGTACCATACCAAAATCCGGGTTCCATATCATATTTTTGGTTGCAGACAGGGCAATTGTCATACATATCAAATATGTGTTTCAAAGAGAGCTTTCTGTAAGGATTATTATCTTTAAACATTTTGCCACTTCTGCATCTTGGACA
>CANFGZ010000207.1 GCA_947446585.1 Chitinophagaceae bacterium
AGTTATTGTATTTTACTTACCGGTCAGAAACTATCGGCTGATGCTAGAGAAAGACTTAAGGTAATGGTAAGTACCAATGATGGATTTAAAATTGCAGAAAAAGATCTTGAAATCAGAGGACCCGGAGAAATAGAGGGCACTCGGCAAAGTGGAGCCCTGCAATTTAAATTGGCCAGTATTGTTGATGATAAACCTATGCTGGAAGCGGCCAGGAATGCAGTAGCTCGAATACTGGAAAATGATTATGAATTAAAGGACGAAGAAAATCAATCTCTGAAAAATTATATTCAATCCCAAAGAGGAAAAACCGGATGGAGTAAAATTGCATGATCATTATCATCAATAAATTCTATACTACATATCATTACTTATTGACTGTTTTGATTTTTATAGCTAATTTGTAAGAAAAAATATTGTCCGCCATTCTTAAAATATCATTTACGTTCTTCCTGGTTTTTTTATACGGAACTGTATTTGCTCAAATGGAATTTGTAGAAAATAAAGGGCAATGGGATGATCATTTAAAATACAAAGGAGATTTCGCTTCTGGTTCTTTTTTTCTGGAAGATCAGGGGTTCTCGGTTTTATTAAACAGCCCAGAAGACTGGAACCGCGTTACATCCGCCATGCACGGAAGAAACGACTCCGCAAAAAATCTTAATGAAAAAATTACGCTTCATTCATTTGTTTATCGGGTTGAATTTTTAGGAGCATCCACCAAGCTCAAAAGAGTTCCTGAAAAGCCCATTAATACGTACAATAATTATTTTATCGGAAATAATAAATCTAAATGGGCAGGAGGCTGTAAAATTTATCACGCAATATCTTATAAAAATATTTACCCAAATATTGATATCCGTTATTATTCGGAAGGGGACAAGCTTAAGTATGATATTATACTTTACCCAGGTGCTGATCCTTCTTTAATAACCATGAAGTATAGTGGCCCGGAAAAGTTATCTGTAAAAAATGATCAGTTAATTATTCATACTTCTATAGGTGAAGTGAAAGAGCTTTATCCCTATTGTTATCAGCCAGATCAAACAGGAAAAAGAGAAGAAGTAGGGTGCACTTATGTGGTTAAAGAAAATGTAGTAAGTTTTCAGATAAAAAATTACGACAAGAAAAGAATTATGGTGATTGATCCTGCAATCATTTTTTCATCATTCACCGGAAGTGCCGTTGATAACTGGGGTTATACTGCCACTCCCGGTCCGGATGGAAGTTTTTTTGCAGGAGGAATTGCATTTGGAAATGGCTATCTTACTTCTCCCGGCGCCTATGAATCTAATTATATGGGCGGTGTTATTGAAGGTGTTTTAAAAGGGCATGATATTGCCATTTTTAAATTCAATGCCAATGGTACGGACAGGATTTATGCTACGTATCTGGGTGGTAGCGGTAACGAACAGCCGCATAGTATGATCACAGATAATCAGGGAAATTTAATTGTTGCTGGAAGATCTTTTTCTAATGATTATCCCAAAACTATGTCTCAGATTGGCACAGGAGGAAATAATGATATTGTGATTACAAAATTTAATGCAGCAGGAACCGGCATTATTGGCTCAGTAAAAATTGGTGGTTCTGGAAACGACGGAGTGAATATCAGATCTAAATATGAACTACCGGATGGTGCTGATCGATTACGCAGAAATTATGGAGACGATGCAAGAAGCGAAGTAATCCTTGACAACAATAATGATATCATTCTGGCCTCCTGTACCCAGTCAGCAAATTTCCCTACAATGGGTACTTCTTTAAATACTAATGCTGGATTTGGTGGAGGTACTCAGGACGGACTAGTGCTAAAATTCAATTCAACTTTATCTAATTATTTATATGGTAGTTTTTTTGGCGGATCGGGGGATGATGCTTGTTTTGTAACCAGCATCAATCCTGTTACAGGTAATCTTTATATTGCCGGTGGTACAACCAGCAGCAATTTGCCAGGAAATAAATCAGGAGTACTTTATCCCAATTATATGGGAGGCTTAACGGATGGGTTTATTTCCCAATTAAGATTAGATGGCTCCGGGATTATAAAAACATCCTATTTAGGTACATCCGGTGTAGATATTGTTTATGGTTTAAAATTCGATAAGTACGGCTATCCTTATGTGATGGGTACATCAACAGGAAGCTGGCCGGTAATAAATGCAGCTTTTAGTAATCCGGGAAGTGCACAGTTTATTAGTAAATTAAAACCTGATCTTTCTGGTTTTAGTTATTCAACCGTTTTTGGAACAGGTACGTTAATGCCAAATATCTCGCCAATTGGATTCCTTGTAGATCGTTGTGAAAACGTGTATGTATCGGGATGGGGTGGTGGCATTAATGTTTATAAAGGTTATAGTGGAGGAACTACAAATGGAATGCCATTAATGAATCCTTTATCCGGAATAAATCCACCAGACGGAGAAGATTTTTACTTTTTTGTTTTGAAAAAAAATGCAACGGCCCAGTTATTTGGATCCAATTTTGGTCAGTATAAAGGAGCCATTGGCGATCATGTTGATGGGGGCACAAGTAGATTTGATGAAAATGGAACGATATATCAGGCCATGTGTGCTAATTGCTATGGAGGCGCTACTTTTCCTACCACATCTGGAGCCTGGAGAAGAACAAACGGAAGTTCAAGTTGCAATGAAGCCGCAGTAAAAGTAGAAATGAATTTTGCCGGAGTGGCAGCAGCCCCACAATCTTCAATTAATAATGTAAGAAATGATTCTTCAGGTTGTATTCCATTTAGAGTTGATTTTACAGACACTCTAAAAAAAGCAATAAAATATTACTGGGATTTTGGTAATGGATTAAAAGATACTACTGTTGCACCTCAGTACTCAACATTTACAAATTATACTACTGTCGGCGTTTTTTTAGTAAGAGTTATTGCCGAAGATTCTTCAACTTGTAACATCAGAGATACTTTTTACATGAGGATAAGATCAGGCGATAATAAGGCTATACTTGATTTTTCTGCGGTTAAAGATTTGCCTTGCACAAGCTTGAATTATACATTCAATAATCACTCTACACCTACGAGAGGGAATTTTGGTTCACAGAGTTTTAGCTGGGATTATGGTGATGGATCCCCGGTTGAGGTTTCTTTAAATGGGGCACATACATTTCCTTCGATTGGAACGTACTCGGTTACTCTAATGTTGAATGACGATAATTTTTGTAATTCTCCCGAGAAAAAAACAATGATTTTAAAAGTAAATCCATTAACAAAAGCATTATTTTCTACGCCAGCCGTTGGTTGTGTTCCTTACAATGCGGTTTTTAATAATTTATCAGGCACTTCAGATGTGACTTGGCAATTCAGTGATGGTACTAACACAAACGTGGAGAATCCAACAAAATTATTTTCAATACCCGGAACCTATCAGGTTAGATTAATTGCCAGAGATTCCAATACCTGCAACAAAACAGATACCTCGGATTATTTTTCTATTATCGTTTCGGAAAGACCAGTTGCTAATTTCAGCTGGCAGCCAAACCCACCAGTAACCAATACACCTACACAATTTATGAATCAGTCGATAGGCGCTGTTCATTATCTATGGAGTTTTGGTGATGGACAAATTTCGACAGAGGTCAATCCTAAATACCAGTATATTTCTACAGGAGATTTTACTGTTCAGCTTATTGCATATAATCAATATGAATGTACAGATACATTTTCTTTGACCGTAAAAGCACTGATCGATCCATTGCTTGATGTTCCGAACGCATTTACACCAGGCCGCTTTGGAGAAAATGGAATTATAAAAGTAAAAGGATTTGGCATTGGAAAATTAACCTGGAAAATATTCAACAGATGGGGGCAGCTGGTTTTTCAATCCAATAATATTTATAACGGTTGGGATGGAACATTTAAAGGGAAACTTCAGCCAATGGATGTTTACTCATATATTCTTGAAGCTGATTTAACCAATGGAAAAACCGTAACAAAAACAGGTGACATCACCTTAATCAGATAATGAAAAGTTACATTTTTCAAATATCAAAATATACCCGAAAGGCTTTCAAAAAAAGTCAAAAGCAATTGTGTATATTAACATCAATAACATTTTTTACTTTTTACTTTTTACTTTTCAATTTTTCTTCTACTGCTCAAGATCTACATTTTTCTCAATTTTTCAATTCGCCATTAAGCACCAAT
>CANFGZ010000208.1 GCA_947446585.1 Chitinophagaceae bacterium
ACTTTTAGGCACAAACAATGGAAAGTATGCATTTACGTGCCCCGTAGCTTTAAACATTTTATCCAATTGATCTCTCATATTCTCCCATAATGCATAACCATAAGGTTTTATCACCATACAGCCCCTCACTGCCGAATAATCAGCGAGCTCGCCTTTAATAACCAAATCATTGTACCATTGTGAATAATCTGCAGCCCGAGTTGTAATTTCCTTGCTCATATTTCTTGATTAAAATTGAATTATTAATGGATTGTTTTATCACAGCTTTAACATCTAAAATAGTTTCAAATACTATTTTGACCTATAGTTTTGTCAACTGATGATTTAACAAAGTGGCACAAAAGTAATAACTTCATTTTACAATCCTTTTAAACCTTTGACTATGAACAGTAAATTTTTACTTTTTTATATAATTGCAACGGGTTTATACAGCTGCAGCAATAACTATAAAATCACTCAAACCCCGGATGATGTTTATTATTCTCCAATAAGAGGAATTGATGAAGACATAAATAACAACCGAAACAACAATACCTCTTCATCAGAAAACAGGGAAATCATCATGTCGAAACACGATAGCAGATGGAGAAATTTCGACGGTGATTACAATTGCAATTACGATCCATATCATTACGGTTATACATTTGGATATTACTACAATCCCTACTATTACCCCTATCCTGTTTACAATTATGGCATAACACCTCAGAATCCAAAAAACAACACACCAAGAACCACAAATCTGGGAAGCTATTCTTTTCATAATGTAAATACAGGCAATCCCAAAACATCAGGACCTGTAAAATATTATGTACCGGGAAGAAATTACAACAACAGTAATGGGGACAATAATGTCAGGAACGTATTAACCTCAGATAACAATACATCATCCGGTCATAATAATACACGAACTTATAGTCCATCAAACAGTAATGGCGGAGGTTCCGGAACTCCAATGGTAAGGCCCTCAAGAAATAAATAAAAATTCAAAAATAAAAATTCATCGTTTTTGAATTTTGAATTTTTCATTTTGAATTAAAAATACACTCATGAAAAAAGCGCTACTCTTTCTCTCCATATTCAATATTTCAATCGCATTTGCACAAGTACCTGAAGACGCAGTAAGATATAGCTTTTACATTCCAAATGGTTCCGCCAGAAATATGGCCATTGGTGGCGCGATGGGTTCACTCGGAGGAGAAATTACGGCTGCATTTGTAAATCCTGCCGGCTTGGCTTTCTATAGAAATTCAGAAGTTGTTTTTACGCCAGGGTTCATCATGAATAAAAACAAGGCAGATTACCGAGATAGTAATTCTCTCACTAAAAAGAACGCATATACTTGGGGCCCAACTGGACTCATTGTTGGTATTCCCAGCAGTTATGATGAACATAAAAACAGTGCCATCGCCATTGCTTTTAACCAGAGAACCAGTTTTAATAATATCATCAATTACAGTGGTCTCAATAACTACAGTTCTTTCAGCGAACAATTTGCCGAAGAATTTGCCAAGAGCGGTTTGAGTATTGAATCAGTATTATATTCCAATTCACCAATGCCTTACACTGTTGCTCCTGCATTGTACACTTATTTGATAGATACGGTAAGAGTAAATGGTGAATTACAAATTAAGGCTGCACCAGAATATTTGCTGGATTCCGGAAAATCAATCATGCAGCAAATGAATAAAACCACGAAAGGAGGAATTTACGAATGGGCATTTTCATTTGCTACTAAAATCAATGAAAAATGGTTGTTTGGGGGTACAATGGGCATTCCAATTATCAATTATCAATCCAACACCAGATTTACAGAAAGCGATGTTTCTGGAGACACCAGCAACAGATTCAGTTCATTTACTTATACAGATAATTTTACAACTTATGGCTCCGGTATTAATTTAAAAATGGGAGCTATATTCCGACCAAAAGAATACATCAGAATTGGCTTCGCATTTCACACCCCTGATTTAATGGTTTTAAAAGACACCAGAACAACAACACTTACAAATAATCTTGAAAACCCAATTTCTTCTTATAGTGCCAGTTCTCTCACTTTCACCAACAATGAAACTGGCCAAGCCAAATACCAAATGAATACGGCTTGGAAAGCCATGTTAAGTGCTTCATATGTTTTCAGAGAAATTGAAAATGTAAAAAGACAAAAAGGATTTATCACCGCAGATATCGAATATGTAAAACATAAGGGAAGCCGATTTAAATCAAATAATGAATCACCAACTTCTGATGAAGAAGCCTATTACCAATCATTGGGCAAAGTAATAAAAGAGAACTACAAAGGAGCGTTCAATTTCAGAGTTGGCGGCGAATTGAAATTCAATGTTATTATGACTCGACTGGGTTTTGCTTATTATGGAAATCCCTATGTGGATAAAGCCTTCAAGGCCAGTCAAATGCTATTGAGTGGTGGATTGGGTTATAGAAACAATGGCTTTTTCATCGATCTTACTTATGCCTATCACATTACTAGAAACGTAGACTTACCATACCGGTTAGAAGACCGGGCCAATACATTTGCCAACTTAAAACAAAATCAGCAAAACATACTTGTTACAATTGGAATAAAATTTTAGAGCACCCGCATCCATTATTTCGTTAATTCATTATTTACAAAATCCATGATGGCGTTTATATCTGGAGGAAACCATTTTATTTCTTTATCTTTTTTAAACCAGGTCATTTGTCTTTTTGCATAATTGCGGCTATGTTGTTTGATCAGGCTGATTGCTTCTGTAAGTGAAGTTTTTTTGTCAAAATAATCAAACAATTCACTATAGCCAACAGTTTGCAATGCATTTAGATTTTTGAATGAAACAAGTCGTTCCACTTCAAGTATAAGCCCCGCGGTAATCATTGCATCTACTCTTTCATTAATTCTGGTGTATAAATCTTCTCTTGGTAATTCCAATCCAATTTTGATAACATTAAAATTTCTTTTTCGCTTTTTATGCGATTGAAATGAAAGAATCGATTTACCGGTAGACATGATTACTTCTAGAGCGCGCATCATTCTTTGCGGATTCCCCATTTCTCCTTTATCGAAATAATCAGGATCTTTTGTTTTTATTTCATGGAAAAGCCAATCAACGCCAAGGACATTATATTGCGAAATAATGTCTATTCTTATTTCCTGAGGTGTTTGAGGAATGAGATCAAGTCCTTCTAAGAAAGCTTTAATGTAAAGACCCGTTCCTCCAACCATTATCGCAGTGTCATTATCCTTAAAAATTTCCTCTACAGATGTCAGTGCATATTTTTCAAAGTCGGCAGCTGTAACCGAATCCATGATAGTATGCGAATTAATAAAATAATGAAAAATGCTTTCAAGGTCTAACCAATCTGGTTTGGCAACGCCAATATTAAGTTCGCGAAAACATTGACGGCTATCGGCAGAAATAATTTGAGTGGAAAATTCTTTTGCTAATTGTAGAGATATTGCCGTTTTACCAACAGCTGTTGGCCCGGCGATTATAATGCAGGATTTATTCATAAGTGTTTTTGAGTTTGTGAAGAACTCTAAACAAAAAAGTTTTAAGCAAAATCTTCAGTGCTGTCATCGGCGACTACATCGTCGGTGGCTTCCGAGCCCTCTTCACCTTCCTCGCCAAATCCATCTAATAGTGCATCAGGATGGAGATCGTATTTTTCTTCCATTTCGGCAAGCCTTGAATCTATGACTCCTTTTGTTCCATATTGTGATGGCCCCAAACCTTCCGTTCTTACACAGCTGGGATATTCTGTTTTTTTATTTTCTTCTTTATCAACATTGATCAATTCTACCATAAACTTCCAACCCTTTACAAAATCATATTCATAAATAAACTTTTGGTTGGGATCAGAAATCTGACTTCCAATATTAACATCTGCCATAATCAAGGGTTCTACTTTATACGCTTTATCATACCTTTCAAAACTAATTTCCTTGCCTTGTTGCCAGGTATCATTGCTTTTATAAAATGTTGCAGCGTGCTTATTATCGAACTCATATGATTTCAATATAGCCTGATGAAAGTCCAAAAAAGTTTGTTGATGCTTGATGATAATATCTCTGTAAATACTCTCATCTTCTTCCCAGTAGATTCT
>CANFGZ010000209.1 GCA_947446585.1 Chitinophagaceae bacterium
CTACAAGTGCATCTTTACCACAACCGATAAACAATCTAAAGAAAAAGCCGACATTTTAAAAGCTGTTGGTGCCGAAGTAATTGTATGCCCCACCAACGTGGAACCCGAAGACCCCCGCTCCTACTATTCTGTATCAAAAAGACTTTCAACTGAAGTGCCTAATTCATGGTATGTAAACCAATACGATAACCTGGCTAACCGAATTGCGCATTATGAGCAAACCGGCCCCGAAATCTGGGAACAGTCGGAAGGAAAAATCACTCATCTTATTGTAGCTACCGGAACCGGAGGTACAATTGTTGGAACAGGAAAATACTTAAAGGAAAAAAATCCCAATATAAAAGTATGGGCTGTTGATAGCTATGGGTCTTTACTAAAAAAATATTTCGAAACAGGCGAACTGGATCAGAATGAAGTTTATCCCTATATCAGTGAAGGTTTTGGAGAAGATTTTGTTCCTCAAAATTATGACATGCAATATATAGATGCCTTTACAAAAGTAACTGATAAAGACGGTGCCGTAATGGCCAGACGCATAGCCAAAGAAGAAGGCATGTTTTGTGGATATAGCGCAGGTAGTTGCTTACAAGGTGTTTATCAGTTTAAAGATCAGTTGAAAAAAGATGATGTAGTAGTTTGTATTTTCCACGATCATGGCAGCCGTTATGTTGGTAAAATTTACAATGACGAGTGGATGCTAGAAAGAGGATTTCTGGATGTGAAAACTTTTAAAGATGTTATTAATTCGAGAAAAAGTCAGAAACTAGTCAGCCTAGCTCCTGAGCATACCGTTCTGGAAGCTATTAATTTGATGAAGAAATATGACATTGAAAATATCCCTGTAATTGAGAACGGAAAAAACATTGGTGCTATTTCCGAAAGTGGATTGTTTGATAAAATGCTGAACAATCCAGAAATAAAATCTCAATCCGTAATGGAAGTACTTGAAAAGCCATATCCCGAAGTGAGTTTTGATACTCCGGTTGAGCGGTTAAGTAGTTTTATAAACAAAGAAAATGGAGCTGTACTGAGTAAAGACGACAGCGGGTCTTATCAGATTTTGACCAAATACGACATCATACAGGGCCTTTCAAAATAGCCCCCGGTATTAACATAAAAAACGACGAAACTATTATCAGTGCTGCATTTCAAGATGTGGCACTTTTGTTTTTTTTCAATTTCAAAAGTCATTGAAAACGTATTTTTACTTAGTTAATCCACTCCTTTCTCGTGCAAGTTTTACCTGAATTGCAAGCTGTTTTTGGTAATTACAACACCCCAAAAATAGAGCAAGATTGCTCTAGTACAGCATATCAAATCGTTGCATCTTTGTATCAGCAATTGAATGACAAACAATCGCTGATCCAAAATCCAAAAAAAACCAAGTTCTTTTCAATATCCAGTTAAACCAAAAAACCAATATCCAATTGCCTATGCCTTTAAAAGCGAAGATGGCGAAAAACCAAAAACCAATATCCAATGCCTGACTGATAAAAAAGAAAGGCGAGAAAAAACCAAAAACCAATATCCAAAAAGCTGAAGCTTTAAAAAGCAACAGTTGAAAAACCAAAAGATCCAACAATCCAACCACTTTATCTGATTAGTCAGAAAAGTGAGAAAAACCAACGGGATCCAAACCCTGTAGAAAAATTTTTAAAACCAGGTCTATTCTTTAAACGAATCAGACCACTCAGAAACCAGGATATCATTTTTTACTTTCAATACAGTAAAAGCCAATCCTGAAAAACCACAAGAGTAAAAATGGTTAAAAATTTAACTCCTGCTTCGGCGGGAGTTTTTTTTTGTAAAAAGTTTCAAAGATTCAAAGGGTTCCATGAGTTTAATGAGTTGATAAAGTTCGAACCATTGAACTTTTTGAACAACTTGAACCTTTTAAACGTAATACTACGTTCCAATATAATCGACAAACTACTACTTCATCCGTAATTACTTCATCCCAAATAAAGGGCAAACTTGCTCTAGTACAGCATCTCAAATCGTCGCATCTTTGTATCAGAAGTTGATTGATAGGAAGTAAATAAATATCAATCCAAATCCATAGAACTAAAAATGTTCAATCCAATATCCAAACGTAAAGCTGTAAATCCAATATCAGTCAACTTCTTTTTAAATTAAAAAATGTTCTTTAAAATAATTATCCCTGAGAAACCAAAACCAATATCCAAAATGCCTATGCCTTTAAAAGCGATAATGGCAAAACCAAACCGTCCTTTTGAACATGTCTGACTTACGCTTAAATCAGCAATTATTTTACAACCAATAAAGTAAAATTCATTCCTGAAAAACCAAGGCGAAAGAATTAAAATCCCGTTTCGGCGGGATTTTCTAATTTACCCCAACGTGTTTTATGAATAACCAATAGATAATTTATTTCCCTTCTGATTTTTTGTTCGATTTTCAATATATTTAATGATGTTTTTAAAAAAGCCAACAGATCTTCCTTACAGGCCGGAGCGAATTATATCGCTGGTTCCATCACAAACTGAATTATTGCATTATTTACAATTAGACAATAAAGTTGTTGCGATGACCAAGTTTTGTGTTCATCCAAAAGAATGGTTTGATACTAAAATTAAAATTGGCGGCACAAAGGCATTAGATTTAGAAAAGATAACCGAATTGAACCCGGATTTAATCATTGCTAATAAAGAAGAAAATGTAAAAGAACAAATTGAAACTTTAGCCAGACAATTTCCGTTGTGGCTTACTGATGTCAATAATTTTGAAGATGCCATTCAAATGATTAACGATATCGGAATCCTAACTGGCAGCACTGAACTTGCTGATCATTTAAACAAGAACATCAATCATTCCTTTTCAAATTTGATTGAAGAAAATACTTTCAAAAAAAGAGCCGTTTATTTAATCTGGAAAAAACCTTACATGACTATTGGCGGCGACACTTTTATAAACGATATGCTTTCTAAATCAGGATTTATCAATGTTTTTAAGCACCGCAAGCGATACCCTGAAATCAGTTTACAGGAAATTGCAGATTCAAATTGCGACGTTGTTTTTCTATCTTCAGAACCCTACCCTTTTCAACAAAAGCATATTGCTGAATTGCAGCAAGCATTACCTGATAAAATTATAAAGCTGGCTGATGGAGAAATGTTCAGTTGGTATGGCAGCAGACTACTAAAATCAGCAGAATATTTAAAAAATCTATCCGAATCTTTTTTAGAACAGATGTAAATGCTCAAAAAACGATTGAGTTTCTTATTTTTGCAAAAACAAAAAAACTATGGCTGCAAACATTATTGAATTATTAGGCAAGGAAGCCGACCATCTTTTGAACCACGAGTGTAAAACCATCACCAAGGATCAAATCCATCTTCCTTCTCCAAATCATATCGACGACATTTGGATGAACAGCAATAGAAGTAATCAGACGCTTAATAGCCTGAATGGACTTATCAACCACGGTCGTTTGGCAGGAAGTGGATACTTGTCTATTTTACCAGTAGACCAGGGTATCGAACATAGTGCTGGCGCATCATTTGCCCCAAATCCGATTTACTTTGATCCTGAGAATATCGTAAAACTGGCCATTGAAGGCGGATGCAATGCCGTTGCTTCTACATTTGGCGTTTTAGGAATCGTAAGCCGTAAATACGCTCACAAAATTCCTATGATGGTAAAAATAAATCATAACGAATTTTTGAGTCTTCCTAATAAATTTGATCAGGTAATGTTTGGCCAAATAAAATCAGCCTGGAACATGGGCGCTACGGCTGTTGGTGCTACCATTTACTGGGGAAGTGATAACAGCACTAGACAATTACAAGAAGTAGCCACTGCATTTGAAATGGCTCATGAATTAGGCATGGCCACTGTACTTTGGTGTTATACACGCAACAACGGTTTTAAAGTTGATGGAGTGGATTATCATACTTCAGCTGATTTAACCGGACAAGCAAATCATTTAGGCGTAACTATACAAGCCGATATTATAAAACAAAAATTACCAACAAACAACGGCGGCTATAACGCTACAAAACACGGAAAAACATCTCCTTTGGTTTATAGTAAACTCACTACAGATCACCCAATAGATCTAACCAGATATCAGGTAG
>CANFGZ010000210.1 GCA_947446585.1 Chitinophagaceae bacterium
AAATTCTGAGCAAGGTGCTGAACAATTTCGTGGGTAGACGTTACGCCGGATTTCCTCCACACAATTTTTCCTTTTTTAAAAATGATTAAGGTAGGAATAGACTGAACATTATATTTATTAGCGTAAAATGCATTTTTATCAACATTCATTTTCAATACTGTGGCTGTAGAGCCTACTATGTTTTTAACTTCCGTAAGAACCGGTTGCATAACTTTGCAGGGGCCGCACCAATCGGCAAAAAAATCAACTACAACCGGCAAATCTCCATCTATAAAATCTTCGAATTTATTGTTCATATTAAATATCTTTTTCTGATTCTATTGGTTTAAAATGACCGTGAAGCGACTCTTCTGAAGCGTTTCTTCCGGCATCATTTTGCTGTTCCAGTGTTAATTCATCAGTTCCAGAAGTCTGAATCCAATGATCATTGTGCTTTCTATATACCTGAACAAACAAATCAAACTTATTTTTAAATATAGATTCGACGACACCCGTTTTTTGCCAGAAATTAATTTCTATAAATCCTGAAATTATATTATTCTTACTGGCTTCTGCTGCAGAAACAATATCACTCAGTATGTCATCTACAGAAGAACTTTCCTGCCAGGCATGTGCACGAGTGAAGAATTCTAATTTCAAAAAGGGATATGCATGGCTGAAACTTTTTTTAATTTCACTCAATTTTGTATCGGGCTTAATCATTATAGTCATTTTCTAAATTTTTTCTTTTATAAATAATTGATATAAGTTTATCAAAATAAATGCTAAGATTTTTTTCAAATAGTTGGAGAACAAGCTTAATAATAAAAATGTCATCAGCCACGATATTGTAGTGAAATTATAAGAATGAGCAAATGAAACATTAAATCTTTTTGCTGCATTATGCCCATCTTTGATAATCATGCTGCTGTTTTAAATCAATGATTTTCCTTTTAATTGCATCGAAATTAGAATTATGGAAATGCCGAGAAATAAATAAAACATATCTATCACAAAAGATGTTTCCAATAAAAAATATTGAGTCAATGACCATAAAATTACGATTACACTTCCTGCGATCGCCCAATTATATCTTTTTGCATCAGATATCATGTTGTAATAAACAGCAATGATATTTACACCTCCAACTAAAATAAAAAGCAGAAATCCTGGAAGTCTGAAATCCTTAAATGGAGAATCTTTTAATATAGTCAAAGGAAATTGCAATAAACTTCCGTCTGGCACAGACATTAAAATAATACCTATGAGCAATGTCGAAACAGCAATAAATGAAATAAGTATAAATAGTATTGTTTTCAATAGATTAATTATTAGAGGCGAATAAATCATTAGAATGTCTTCCATAATAACCCGTCAATTCACCATAAGCTAAAATATGATCAGACATCGCTCTTTCCAATTCTTTTCGTTTTGTATTTGTATTGAGATCTAACAAACAATCCAACACATAAACTTTATAAACATATTGATGTATGCCACTCATTGGACAAGGGCCACAATAAAAATGTTTATTAAAATCATTAAGACCTTTTATACCTCGAATAGCATCTTCTTCGATATGATGAGTTACCGGAATATTCCATACCAACCAATGCTGCCAAGTATTAATTGGAGCATCCGGATCCTCCATAATAACCACCATACTTACTGCTTCATTTGGAATAAAAGAAATTTCCAATGGAGGACTTACATTTAAACCATCACAGGTGTATTTCCTGGGAATAGTTTCATAGTTATTAAATGCTTTACTTAGCACATTTAATTTTTTGATTTGATTTTTCTTAAAGAATTGTATCATGTTATAGTTTTTACAATAAAGTTCAAATTGAAATTTTGTTGCTACTGATTGTTATATTTCAATCATTACTTTCATCAGGCTCTAAATCTTCATTGATGAATAACTCACCATTTTCGTCGTATATAATGTCTGTAACGTCTTCAGTAATTTCTATATCTTCTGGAATAATGTCTGGATTAAATTCTGGATTAGTTTCCGGTAGTGAGTAGGAAAGATCTGGTTTTTGTCTTTTATTTTTTTTCATTAAAGATTATTTATAGAGGATGAAATAAATAATTGTTTGAATAACAAATCGAAGTAACCGACATTAAATAAAAATAAAAATGAGTACTGTTTTTTGGGATAATGACTTAAATCATTTATTAAAGCACCAGATGAAAATAAATTTGTTGCTAAACTTCATTATTATGACTGAAATACACAATATCAAAACACTTCACCAATTATTGGATGAAGACACGAGAAGATTTACAATCTCAGAGATTGAATTACAAAATGCAATTCCGAAATGGATAAAGAAAGCAGGATCTGTAAAATTAAAAACCATATTGCAGAAATATTTCGATCAGATCAAGCATCATGTAAAAATAATGGATAAATTTTTTGAAGAAGAGAATATCAACTATCTGAAAACATCCAGCAATATTATGAAAGTATTTATTTCTGAAGCGGATGAAAAAATGGATAATTGTGCAGATACCATGGTAAGAGATGCCTGCATATTAGCTTCTGTTCAAAATATAAACCATTTTAAAATCAGCTCTTATGGTACTGCTGCAGCTTTTGCAAATACTTTAGGCATGGCAAAAACAGGAATATTGTTTCATGAGTTTGAAATTAATGAGAAACAAATTGACGATAGATTATCTCAATTGGCTGAACACGAAATTAATAAAGGCGCATTGGCACAGATAGATTTACCATATGCTGATTAACCAGTAAGATATATTGACCTTAATCAATAATTGTTTTGACAATCATCATTTTTATTACTTAAATGAAATTGTTCCTTTGAAAAATACATTCATATTTATTAATAATTAAAAACTTAAAAACATGAAAAGCGACATCGAGATTCAAAAAGACGTAATTGAGCAATTGAAATGGGAACCATTTCTGAATTCAGCTCAAATTGGCGTTGCAGTAAAAAATGGCATTGTAACCTTATCCGGTCAGGTTGATGCTTATTCTAAAAAGATTCTGGCAGAAAAAACAACAAAAAAAGTTTCGGGAGTAAAAGCTATTGCCGAGGATATTCAAGTTGGCATTTCGCCGGTTTACAAAAAAACGGATACAGAAATTGCAGAAACAGTGGTGAATGCCCTTAAATGGCACACTATGATTCCGGATGAAAAAATTAAAGTAAGCGTTGAAGATGGAAATGTGAAATTAGAAGGAGATGTAGAGTGGGAATATCAGCGCAATCAAGCAAAAACGGCAGTTGAAAATTTAACTGGTGTGAGATTTGTAACCAACTTAGTTTCTGTTAAACCAAAAGTAACTCCCTATGAATTACAATTAAAAATAAATGCAAGTTTTCAACGAAGCGCAAATATTGATGCAGCTAAAATTACTGCAGAGGTTTTGGGAAGCCGTGTGATCCTTAGAGGAACAGTGAGATCCTTTGCTGAAAAAGAAGATGCAGAAAATGCTGTTTGGTCAGCTCCAGGAGTAGTCACTGTAGAAAACAAATTAGTTATTGCAGAGCCTGAATATGCTTTTGAAGACTAACCTAATTTGTTGTTTTAGCTTGCTTTTAAAATATCCCACCCTCATTAAGTGGGATATTTTTTTGGGATTTATTTTTTTAACATGTCCGACAAAAACTCATTGCAAATATATTTTACATCCGCAAAATGTTTTTCCATTTGTTTGATTTGTAAAGAATAATCCTTCATGCTCTTTTCGATTTCTTTTGTTATCATACTGTCTTCTATAAGAATTTCATTTGTTTTTAGTATGGCTTTTTGTTTTAAGAATTCATCTTTTAAATTTAAATACTTTACTTTAGATTTATTTAGAATCAATTGATGTACGCTTACTTTTGCAGCAATGTCAACAATACTATTTCTGGAAATGATATCTTCCAATCTTTTTTCAAGTTCAGTAATTTCAAGGATAAAGTAGTTAATAGCTTCTATCCAGCTGTTTAGTTCTTCGTCGTAAAAAGAAGCAATTTTTTTTCTCACGTTAGTTAATTTAAAATGATGAGTGAATAAGTGAAAGTAAAATATCCATTGATTTAAAAAGATGATGCTGATCATTTAAAGAAGAACAATAGTCATTTTA
>CANFGZ010000211.1 GCA_947446585.1 Chitinophagaceae bacterium
ACTGTGGATTTAATGGTGTAAATTCTACAGAATCCTGGCTTCCACTAACCACTGATGGTGAAAAACGATGATAAGTATATGCTGCTCCAAATTTTATTTTTTGCCTAGAATAAGGATAAAAATCAAAGTCTTGCTTTATGCTGATGTCTTTTATACCAGAAGATAATTTCACATCAAAACTATTTTGATTGGCTCTGAAACTGAATTTATAATCATTGTAAACAGCGGTAGTATTGGCAAATAACTTCTTGTTGAATACATGATTCCATCTCATTGTTGCTGTAGAATTTCCCCAGGGAATATTTACATCCAAACTTTGTCTTCCATTTACAAAATCAAAAACATCTCTTCCAAAATAACCGCTCAGATAAAGTCGGTCTTTATCATTAAACCGATAATTAACCTTGGCATTTAAATCATAGAAATAATATCCGGATCCGCTGAACTGACTGGTTTTGCTAATAAATGGTTTGGAAATAGCATCAATGTATGTTCTTCTTGCAGAAATAATAAAAGAAGCTTTGTCTTTTTTAATCGGGCCTTGAATAGAAATTCTGGAAGCGATGAGTCCAATGCCGCCATCCACCTGAAACTTTTGATTATTGCCTTCTTTCATTGAAATATCGAGTACACTTGACAGTCGGCCACCATACTGAGCGGGCATTCCTCCTTTAATTAAAGAAACATTCTTAATGGCATCAGAATTGAACACAGAAAAGAATCCAAATAAATGTCCGGTGTTATAAACCACAGCATCATCCAGTAAAATCAAATTTTGATCCGGGCCGCCACCTCTAACATAAATACCTGCACTGCCCTCACCTGCATTTCTAACACCGGGCAATAGCTGCACCACTTTTAATAAATCCACCTCTCCCAAAAAAGCAGGTACCGATTTGATTTGTTCTATGGGTAATGAGATTTTTCCCATTTGAGCTGTCTTGATATTATTGTCTCTTTTTTTGCTGGTCACCACTACCTCTTGAGATAAGCTTACGCCGGTATTTAAATTTATGTTCAGAGAGGTATCTTCAATTAAATTGATTGAAATACTTTGTGCCTGATATCCAACAAATGTACAGGCAAGATTATATTGGCCTTCATCTAGAGTTATTGAATAAAAGCCGTATTGATTGCTTGAAATTCCTTTTGTATTGGCTTTAATTGAAATGGTAGCGCCAATCAAAGTTTCACCAGTGGCCTTATCTCTTATATAACCACTTATGGTATATCTTTTTAAGGAACCCGATTTTTTTTCAACTTGAGCGTTGGAATTATTAAATGAAAATTGCAGTAATAAAAAAAACAAAATAGAAAAAGAAGAACGCATATCTGAAAATTATTTAGCTTTAATAGTATCTTTTATTTCGCCGCAATTAATCATACCTGAATGATATTTCGGATGTTTTTTACCCATGTAAGGGTTTATAATTTCTTTTGATTTACTGATCCAGTTAGCGGGTTCCGAATCATTAAAAGCCATTGGGCAATTTTGTAAATATAATGTGGGCCCTTCATATTTAATGGCATTAAAAAATGCAGGAAACATCATTTCGGTCAAACTGCTGAAATCTCTTCTCATTTCAGTAATGTCAGTTTGTTGTAAAATAGATACTGTATTTGATTTCATATCGCTGATAGAAGCCATGATAGTTTCAAAAACAGCCGAAGTGTCTTTTCTTAATTCAATGGTGTCTATTTTATCAATGGAAGTAATTAAAAGGCTTGCTTTTGACTTAATTGAAACGGTATCTGCTTCCACGAAAGCATCTTTTAATGCTAAGTAATTATCTACTACCAAATTGATATTTTTATTGAATCCTTCAGAATGTTTTTGTAATGCAATAGGTTGTTCTTTTGGCGCTTCTTGTTTGTTTTTATTCTTTTTGAAATACCATAACAAGCAAATTCCGGTAATAACTAAAATGATAGTTATCCATTTTCTGTTCATATAAAATAATTAAGATGGCAAAAATAATACAATTAACCCGGCTATTTGGTTTAAAAAGACACATAAACACTTAATTTTCCAAATTATCTTCCCAAACAAAACTAGATGAGTTAAATTTGCACCTCAATTAAAAAAAATGCTACTCGGATTACAAAACGTGACTTTTGAATTTGGTGCCAGAACAATAGTGGAAGACGCTACCTGGCATATTCAACCTAATGAAAGAATAGGCCTTATCGGATACAATGGTACCGGAAAATCTACTTTGCTGAAAGTATTGACCGGTCAATATACTCCTGCCAAAGGTACTGTAGAAAAAGGCCGGGAAACTACTATTGGCTTTCTTCATCAGGATTTACTGGGTTTTGATACTGAAGATTCTATACTTGAAGTGGCGTTAGGTGCTTTTGAAAGAGTAAAACAACTGGAAAAAGAATTGGAAGCTATTGGAGAAGAACTGTCGCTTACCGGTGATGAGAAACTGGCCAATGATTATGCAGATCTTTTGCATGAGATGGATGTTTTGGATGGTTACAGCATTCATCACAGAACCGAAGAGATTTTACAAGGATTAGGATTTACCAATGCCGAACTGCATAAACCATACAAAAATTTCAGTGGAGGTTGGAGAATGAGGGTTTTGTTGGCAAAAATGATTTTACAACATCCGGATGTATTGCTGATGGATGAACCTACCAATCACCTTGATATGCCAAGTATTGAATGGTTGGAAAAGTATTTAATTCATTATCAGGGAGCTGTTGTAATTGTATCGCATGATCGTTTTTTCCTTGATCGAATGACGACAAAAATCGTGGAATTGTATCAGCAGGAACTTCATTTCTATACCGGCAATTATTCTTATTATGAAAAAGAGAAAGAATTGCGTGTGGATATGCAGAAAAAAGCTTTCGAAAATCAACAGGATTATATCAGACAGCAAGAGCGATTTGTAGAAAGATTTAAAGCGAAAGCCAGTAAAGCAGCAGCGGCACAGAGTATTGTAAAAAGACTCGACAAACTTGAACGTATAGAAGATGTGGAAATTGAAAGACCAAACATGCGTATCAATTTCGCAGTGGAAAGGCAACCCGGAAAAATCATTTGTACTTTAAAAAATGTCACTAAAAGATTTAAAGAGGTACAGATTGTAGAAAATACCGGAGCCGAAATTGACCGTGGTGATAAAATCGCCTTGATTGGTGCTAACGGTAAAGGGAAATCTACTTTGTTGAGAATTATTGCCGGAACAGAAACCTTTGATGGCGAACGTGAATGGGGCCATAATGTAATGGAATCATTTTATGCCCAGCATCAGTTAGAGGCCCTAAATATGAACAATGATATTTTAGAAGAATTGAAAGATGCCAGAAGCGGAAAAAATGATTTGGAATTAAGAAGTTTACTTGGCGCATTTTTATTCAGCGGCGATACTGTTGAAAAGAAAATAAAGGTACTCAGTGGAGGAGAAAAAGCCCGTGTAGCATTAGCTAAAACTATTGCCAGCAAAGCCAATTTCTTAATGCTGGATGAACCTACCAATCACCTCGATATTCATTCGGTAGATTTACTGGTGGAGTCTCTTAATAAATACGAAGGCAGTTTAATTCTGGTGAGTCACGATCGATATTTCATCAGCCGTATTGCTAATAAAATATGGGAAATTGATGATCAGAAAATCAGAGAATTCAAAGGCACTTATGCAGAATGGGAAGACTGGAAAGAACGCAAATTGAAAGCCGAAGCTGCCGCAAAAAAAAATGAGGTTAAAGAAATAAAAGTAGAAAAGGCAGAAGTTAAAGTGGATAAAACACCTCAGAAAGAAATTCCCAATGACCAAAAAAAGGAACTTCAGAAAATAAAAAATCGATTTAAACAACTCGAAGAGAAATTAGTAACTCTGAATTCCAATAAAATTGTATTGGAAAACAAATTAGCAGATCCAGCCATTTATGGCGATAAAGACAAATTTTTATTCGCAGAATCAGAATACAAAAAATCAGTAGATGAATTGAATGCCGCGAATGCGGAATATGAAAAAGTGTTTGAGCAGATTATGGAGATGGAAGGAAAATAAGGCCCCCTAAATCCCCCCCAAGGGGGACTTTGATTATGTTTTGTTGTTTGGTGAGAAG
>CANFGZ010000212.1 GCA_947446585.1 Chitinophagaceae bacterium
AAGTATAAAAGGTGTAATTTTAGTGTGTGAATTAAAATACACATATTATGAAGGTAAAATACAATCGTTTAAGTAGTTTAAGTCAATCGGGAAATCGTTTAACTGATGATAAGACCCAATATGACCTTGTATTATTAGATAGAGTTTCAGGGTCAGTTAGTTTTAAGGAAAGACCAAAGGGTCAGGAACTTACCAAATTAGTAGAACAAGGTAAGATTAGTGAATTATGGGTTGAAGAATTTAGTCGTCTTGGGAGGAATACAGGTGATGTAATCAAAACCCTTGAATGGTTAGATGAAATGAAGGTGAATGTTGTTGTAAGGAATATAGGTCTTCAATCAAGACCTAACGGACAGAAGAACCCAATATGGAAGATGATTAGTTCTGTTATGAGTTCCCTTTATGAAATGGAATTAGAGAATATCAAAGAAAGAACTATGGTAGGTCGTAAGGTGTATGTTCTAAATGGGGGTCGTTTAGGAAGACCCGAAGGAACCAAAGAAACCGAAAAGGATTTCCTTGAAAAACCACAAACAAAGGAAATAATTAAAAATCTAAAAAAGGGATTAACGATTAAGGATATTTGTAAGATTGTTGATTGTTCCAACAAGACAATCATTAAAACTAAACGATTAGGAATTAAACATCAATTAATTAACTAATCACCAATTACAAGATTTGGATTTACTTGTTGAATATCCTTTATGAATTGTTCTGTATGATTAGGAGAGATTAAAATTGATTTATTATCATCATAATTGATTATCAAACACTTATTAGTTAAAAAAGGATTAGTCAATAAACTCCTACGAAATAGATTTCTATTCTTTGAGATTTTAGAAATTGATTTTATTTGAATGTCTTTATTTATCAAAAAACCTCCTTTAATATTAAGAGAACCATTTTCAATAGTATATTTTGTGTAATTGTATAAAAGGATATAAATCACTAAAACACCAATTATAGTTGGAAGAATAATATGTAAATCCCCTTTTTGAATTTGATTTAATAACATCAAAACAGGAAAACTTAAAGGTAGAATTAGAAATAGAATATCAATTTTAGATTTATATGTTTTCATTTAATTTGATTTTGTGTCTTCGGTTAGTTCAGTCCTTCTACTCAACAATTTACGAGTTAAATAAATTGTAGTCAATAACACCACAATTCCTTTCCCATTTTTTATATAAGGATTGTTTAGATTGTAATATGTATCATAAGATATTACACCTATCAATAATACCAAAATCAATATTTTAAGGTATTTCATCTTATTCATTATTTTGATTGAGTAGTATTATCAACAGAGTTCCAACCATCCACAACACCTCTTTTAACATCTTTGAAATTGGTGATAAATCCAACTACTAAAAATACTACTAATAACTTACCCCAATGTTTTACTATTAGGTTTTGAATATCATTTACAAACTCTTTCATACTGATTTGTTTAATTTATTTTCTTTCTTTCTTTTGAAATAATCTTTTAATACAAATACATTACCTACTATAATGGTCAAAATAATCATATTGGTCAACAAATTGTTTTTCATTCTAAAAATGATAAAGTTTGTTAAAAACAACCCCATTAATAAAATTATAAGGATTGTATATAATGTATCTCTTTTCATACCTCTAATTTAGTCTTTCCCCTTTAAAACTAATCAAATTGTAATTAAAACTTACTATATAAACCAACCAATAAAGGATAATTGATGATAGAAGAAAAGTAGAAAGTCCCTCGTCTCCATTTGGTTCATTTTTAAATAAAAACATCAAAATGAAAGAAAAAATGAAAAATACCATTTGTATTAAAGAACTAATTTGAAAAGATTTCAATCTAATACTATTGATATATTCATCTTCTATGGGTTCTTTAGAAAATGTAAAAAAATACAAACCAAAAAGAAAACAAAAGAAAGACATTGTTAGTGTAATTACCTTGTTCGTTTTATCCAACTCTGTGAAAATCAACTCTTTTTGAGTCAAAATCCAAACTAATAATCCAAGTGAAAGAAGAACCAACCCAATTTTTTTAAACCGGTTTGGTAATAGAAGTGATGGTTTCATAAAAGTGGTTTTAGAGTAGACTATCAATAAAATGTAATGTTTAACATCCTAAATGTATAAAACATTTGTCTAAATGTAAAATAAACTATACATTTGTTTAAATTATCTATTATGAAATCATTTTTATTACCTCATATTTATAAAAGAATAGGATGGTTTATTATGATACCATCTATGATTTTGGGAATAGTTCATTTAATCCTACCTGACTTAATTTCAAGTATACAAATTACCACTTATGGTTATTTTGGTAATAATTTTTTACAAGGAGAAATAAAACCACCTGTTCGTTTCGGTCGTATATCCTTGATACCTAATATGGTAGGTTTATTATTATTGTTAGGAGGAATAATGTTAATGTTTTCAAAAGAGAAAAAAGAAGATGAATATATCAATCAAATTAGATTAAGGTCATTTCATTCTTCTGTTTTTATAAACTATGGTATACTTTTTTTCTGTATTCTTTTCTTTCATAATCTCTCTTTTTTTTATGTAATGATTCTTAATCTCTATACAATTATCATCATATACGTTTTTAGATTTCATTATTTAATCCGTAAAAATTTAATTGATATTAATGAATAATAAGATTAAAGTGGAACGGGCGGTGAACAATCTTACACAGGAACAATTGGCGGAGAAGGTTTCTGTTACAAGACAAACAATTAACGCTATAGAATTGAAGAAATTTGTTCCTTCAACAGTTTTGGCGTTGAAAATTTGTAAGGTATTTAATAAAAGAGTTGATGAAGTTTTTATCCTTGAAGAAGAAGATTTTTAATTAAAACAATAAAATATGAAAAATCAAAATGTGAATTTTAGTTTATTTTCAATCTTAACATTTGTAATGTTAATGACAATCAATTCTAATTCTTATGGTTCTACAAACCCTAAAATTAAATGGGATAAAATTGAATGGAAAAGGGTTTATAATCCAAAACCAAGTCCAAAGATGATAGAAAAAATGAAACAAAATGTTGTGGTTTTTAAATCTGTAAAGGTTGATAAAAAGGTTTTGGACAGATTAAAAATTCAAAAATAATTTCATTTGTGAAACATATCAGGTTTAATTATAACCTGATATGTTTTCATTTTTAGGTCTATTACTATTAGTTAAAATTTAAATTTTCATAAATCAAATAAATTATTTGATTTTACAAATACATTATTAATAAGTAATTGTTTCAACTCTTCATCAATCATATTTAAGAATTTTTTAGAAACAGGTATTAAATTATCATCTTTAACATACTTGAAGTTTTCATAAGTATTTGAATTGGATACGATAACATTTTCGGGTATTGAAAAATTTGGTTTAATTAATTTGTTTTTTATTAAATATTCTTTTTCATACTTCATACTTGGGTCTATTATTATTTTATTTTCATCTATTTCAACAACACACCAAGTATGATAAAATCCAATTAGTCTTCCTCTATTTCCAAGTTCATCCCCACCATAGATAAGTTGTTCTCCATTTGGTTTTTTTATATATAAAACACCTGTAGTTTCTATTGAATTATATCCCATCTTTTGAAATACACTTGTTAATGTATATCCACTTAAATAACAAGTTCCTGATGTAGTCCCTGACCCTCCCGATTGAGAGATTATTGTCTCTAATTCATTTCTATAAATTTCACATATCATTGTTAAAGACTCTTTAATTTCATTATTCATATTTAGATTTTAACAAGTTTTTTAATGATACTAATTTAATATATATGTGTTAATAAGATAACCACCCGGCGTAGAAACCGGCGTAAAAAAAGAACCACCTACAAGTCTTTTTGTAAGTGGTTCAATATCAGTACTTTAATTTGTGGGCCCACACAGACTTGAACTGTGGACTCCCTGATTATGAGTCAGGTGCTCTAACCAACTGAGCTATAGGCCCGCATCTTTCGATGTAGGCGGCAAAAGTACTAATTTTTAACCTTTTTTAAAGTTATCTACCCTTTTTTTCTGCTATTTTTGCGGGATGAAGAAAGTAATATTATC
>CANFGZ010000213.1 GCA_947446585.1 Chitinophagaceae bacterium
ACTGGGTTCGTTCGTACTGAGTTTTCTGGTTTTTTTACAGGTTAAAAACGGAGCATCAGCCACGGTACATTTTTTTAATTTCATAGACCTGAATACTTTTAAAATTGCTTTTGATTTTAAAATAGATCAACTTTCTACTTTATTTCTATTAATAATAACTGGTGTTGGATTTCTGATTCATGTGTATTCAACGGCTTATATGCATGATGAAGAAGGAATGAATTTTGCAAAGTATTTTGCTTATTTGAATCTTTTTGTTTTCTCAATGTTGTTGTTGGTAATGGGAGGGAATTTTGTAATCATGTTTATTGGATGGGAGGGCGTTGGGCTTTGTTCCTATTTACTAATAGGATATTGGTTTAGAAATACCAATTATACGGATGCCGCAAACAAGGCATTTATCATGAACAGGATTGGAGATCTTGGATTTCTATTGGCGTTGTTCTGGTTGATCTCTAAATTGGGTACAGTTCAATACGATGATATCTTTACAACAGCAAATCTTGCAAAACTTTCGACTAAGGATATTACAGGAATTACTTTATTGCTTTTTGTTGGAGCCACTGGCAAAAGCGCTCAAATTCCTTTATTTACCTGGTTGCCTGATGCGATGGCGGGTCCTACACCCGTAAGTGCATTGATACATGCGGCAACAATGGTTACTGCAGGTATTTACATGATCGCCAGAAGTAATGCCTTATTCTCATTAGCGCATCAAACTCAAACGATTATTACTATAGTAGGTTTGGCAACAGCTCTTTTGGCGGCTTCCATTGCTATAAAACAAAATGATATTAAAAAGGTACTGGCATACTCAACCGTTAGTCAACTTGGATTTATGTTTGTTGCATTAGGAACAGGAAATTATGTTGCCGCCGTATTTCACGTGTTAACACATGCTTTTTTCAAAGCATTGATGTTTCTTGGAAGTGGTTCTGTCATTCATGCAATGGGAGGAGAACAAGATATCCGAAAAATGGGAGGTCTGCATAAGCATATGAAAATTACGAGTATTACTTTTCTAATTGGATGCCTTGCTATTTCTGGAATTCCAGGATTTTCGGGCTTTTTCTCAAAAGATGAGATTCTTGCCGGAGCCTATGGACACAGCACTTTGTTATATTCAATTACATTGTTTGCAGCATTGCTTACTGCTTTTTATATGTTCAGGTTATACATTATCACATTTACTGGTAAATTTCGGGGCACTCACGATCAGGAACATCATTTGCACGAAAGTCCGAAAGCAATGACTATACCATTGATTATACTCGCCATTTTAAGTGTGATTGGCGGTTATGTTGGAGTTCCCGAAGTATTGGGTGGTCATCACGAACTTGCCGCTTATCTCTCACCGGTAGTTAAGTCAGTAGAGCATCATTTGTCTCATAATACTGAATTTATGCTCATGGGCTTGTCAACAATACTGGTGGTAATATCTATCTCATTTGCATGGGCAAGATTTAGAAATTATTCAATTGAAGGCGAAGCTAAGGGCTTCGGAAGCCTATTGGAAAACAAATGGTATGTTGATGAGACTTATCAGAAAATTATTTTGAATCCACTAAAATCAATCTCGGCATTCTTTAATAATATTATTGAGTCCAAATTAATCGACGGAGCTGTAAATGGAGTAGGGAAGCTGATTAATTACGGAAGCCGCCAGTTGCGTTGGTTGCAGAGCGGGCAAGTTGGAGGTTATGTGCTGCTTATGGTTATCGGAATGCTGATATTATTTTTCATACAATTATTTTTATAAAAAAATTAAACCACATTGGGTAATTACATTACGTTTCCTGACTTATTAACCTGGCTGCCAATGCTTGCAGGGTTGCTTTGTTTTTTTGTTGTAAATCAAAAAAATGCGAAGTCTACTGCGATTATTTTTTCATTGCTTATCATGGGGGTTTCCATTGCAACATTGTTTTTTACAAATGACGCAAAATATCTCTCATACAACAATGTGAATTATTTCTGGTTGAAATACCTGGGAGCTAATTATTTTATCGGTATTGATAGCATGGGAAGAATGCTAACATTACTAACGGCAATAGGGTTTCCCTTGATACTAATGTCTACTACAAATCAGGAGCAACAAAACCCTAAGGCTTTTTATGGCTTGATGATGTTTACTCAAGCCGGGCTAATGGGCGTTTTTATGGCGTTTGATGCTCTGACTTTTTATTTCTACTGGGAGCTGGCATTGGTTCCCGTATATTTTCTTTGCAGTAAATGGGGTGGAGAAAGAAGGATTCAAGCTACTTTTAAATTTTTCGTCTATACTTTCGCGGGATCTTTATTAATGCTTATTGCAATCATTTATGTATATATGCATACAAGCTCAAGAGCTATTGAGGAAGGAGTTATGATTCCTCATTCTTTTTCTCTTACTGCTTTTTATAATGCGCAATTATCAGTTACAGAACAAAACTGGCTTTTTGTATTGTTTTTCATAGCCTTTGCAATCAAGATGCCGATTTTTCCATTTCATACATGGCAGCCTGATGCTTACGATCAATCACCAACATCTGTAACGATGATACTAAGTGGTCTTATGGTTAAGATGGGTTTGTTTGGTGTACTCAGATGGTTGATTCCGGTTTTTCCTGCAGCTTCAGTACATTACAAAAGCATTGTTATTATATTATCAGTAATTGGAATTGTATACGCCAGTTGTATTGCTATGATGCAGGATAATATAAAAAGACTGATTGCTTATTCTTCAATAGCCCATATCGGTTTAATGTGTGCTGCTATTTTTGCTATGAATGCAATCAGTATTCAAGGTGTTTTATTACAGATGTTCAACCATGGAATAAATATTATTGGCATGTGGGTAGTGGTAGAAATTATCGAGCGCAAAACAGGTGTAAAAAAGATATCTCAGTTAAGTGGACTTGCAGCTTCTGCACCAGTGCTAACTATTTTATTTATCATCATAGCATTGGCCAATATTGCGTTGCCATTAACGAATGCCTTTACCGGAGAATTTCTAATGTTTACCGGTTTGTACCAAACAAACATTTGGTTTGCAGCAATTGCAGGAATCGGAATAGTATTATCGGCAGTGTATACACTGAATATGATTCAGAAAGTATTTTATGGCAGTGTTAACAGTATTACTACAGAACTAAAAGATATTTCAATGCAGGAGAAGCTAGTACTTGTATTGATAGTGGGGATGATATTTTTCATCGGAATTTATCCTCAACCCTTAATTGACTTAACAAAAGAATCTGTAACTAATATTTTGTTCAGATTAAAATAGGACTTTACAAATTATTAGAATAAAATTATGAATGCAATAATATTATCAGCAATCTGGGGTTTAGTTATGATGTTTTGCGGTGTGTTTGTGAAGAGCAAATCTATCCCGAAATACATCGCAATAATAGGCCTTTCACTTATTTTAATTTCCAGCATAATTGAATTGCTGACCAAAAAATCTTTTTTCCATTTTGCGTATAATAATATGCTAAATACAGAAGGATTTAACCTCAGTTTTATAGTTATAATTTTATTTTGTACATTAATTTATTTCGTACTTACCGGTTCCGAGATAGAAAAAGTAGGCGCTCATGTTGGAGAATATTTTGCTTTGATATTTTTTGTGCTTTGTGGTATTTCAATTGTTGCTACATTCAATACCTTATTGATGTTATTTATTGGAATTGAAATTATTTCAATTCCACTTTATATTCTTACGGGCAGCGACAAACGAAATTTAAAAAGCAACGAAGCCGCACTTAAATATTTTCTTATGGGCGCTTTTTCCACAGGAATAATGTTGATGGGAATTGCTTTTATCTATGGTGGTAATCCCAATGCATCATTTTATATTGATAAAATAGAAATGGGTATCGGGCATATGCCGGTATTGATTGCTGTTGGATTATTGTTTGTTTTGGTATCTATGTCTTTTAAAGTTTCAGCTGCGCCATTTCATTTCTGGACACCTGATGTGTATGATGGAGCTCCAACTGTTTTTACTTCTTTTAT
>CANFGZ010000214.1 GCA_947446585.1 Chitinophagaceae bacterium
ACTATTAAAAATTAATTCATGTCTGTTTCAATTCAGCAATACGAAAAATTAAAAAATAAACTACAGCAAATTGCTGATATCAAATATGCTGCCGCCTTATTACAATGGGATCAGGAAACTTATTTGCCTCCAAAAGGAAATGATGCAAGAGGCAGACAAATAGCCACTTTGAGCGAAATTTCCCATCAGCAATTTACTGATGAAAAAACAGGAAATCTTTTGCAGGAATTAATCAATTGTCATGATTTGTCAAATACTCAGAAAAGGAATATTCAATTAAGCAACGATGACTATATAAAGAGTAAAAAGCTTCCCTCAGCATTTGTAAGAAAAAGCTCGGAAGTTATCAATAAAAGTTTTCACTCCTGGATTAGCGCCAGAAAAGAAAATAATTTTGATTTATTCAAAAATCCTTTGCAAGAAGTTATTGAAATAAAAAAGCAGGAAGCCGAATACCTGGGCTACAGTGAACATCCTTACGACGCGCTGATGAATGAATACGACAAAGGCCTTACGGTAAAATTTACCGATGAGCTTTTCTCTAGTCTGAAACCAGAATTGTCATCCATTTTAGCTGAAATAAAGAATTGTCCTCAGGTGGAAAATAACTTTTTACATGGTCATTTCGATAAAAGCTTACAATGGAATTTTGGAATGAATTTATTAAAAAGCATGCACTTTGATTTTGAAGCCGGAAGGCAGGACATCAGTGAACATCCTTTTACCACCAACTTCAGCAGTAAAGATGTGCGGGTAACCACCAGAATAGATGAAAATGATTTTGCAAACATGACCTGGAGTTGCATACATGAAGGCGGCCATGCATTATATGAACAAGGACTTCCCGACGAAGAATATGGAATGCCGCTAGGTGAATATTGCAGTTTGAGTATACATGAAAGTCAAAGCCGTCTCTGGGAAAATTGTATTGGCCGAGGTTTACCATTCTGGACGCATCAGTATTTGCCTTTGCAAAATCTTTTTCCAGAACAGCTAAAAAACATTCCTTTAGATCAGTTTTACAACGGAATCAATAAAGTTTCTTCTTCCTTAATAAGAACTGAGGCCGATGAACTTACCTATCATTTTCATGTGATGATAAGATATGAAATTGAAAAACTGCTGATTGACGGTACGATAATGTCGAAAGACATCCCTGCAATATGGAATGAGCTTTATGATAAATATTTAGGCGTTAAAGTTCCTGATGATAAAAATGGTTGTTTGCAGGATGTTCACTGGAGTCATGGCAGTTTTGGATATTTTGCTACATATAGTATAGGTAGTTTGTACGCTGCTCAATTTTGGTCGGCAATAAAAAAAGATATATTGAATGTTGAACAAATGTTAATCTCAGGAAATTCTTTACCCGTTTTTCAATGGTTACAGCAACATATATATCCTTTTGGACGTTATTACAGTTCAGCCGAATTATGTAAAAAAGCTACAGGCGAAATACTTGATTCGAAATATTTTATTGAATATGCAAAGCAAAAGTTTTACGATATTTATAAAAAATTACATCAGTAAGATGCCTGACCATTTATATAAGTCCAAATATTTAATTGCTATACTAGTAACAATCATTCTATTTTTTTCTGCATGCAAGAAAACAGAACAAGTATATGTGGCTAATGTTTTTGAGCAATACTTTGAACAAAATATTCTGAACAAAAATTTCATTGTTAATTATGCGAAAGACCGTGGGACGGACATATCATCGCAGTTTATAGGCGATACATTTATGTTATTTAAAAACACTTATTATGATGGTCCAATGACTGCCATAAAAAACGGAATAACTTATTCCGGAACCTGGAGCAGCAATTCAGATTACGGAAAACTTGTAATTAATATCACTCAGCCCTCAACACCTTCCGAATTTAATTTCATCAACAGAGACTGGCGTTTTACTGAGAAAGCACTGCCAGTTATGAAGCTTGCACCATGGGGCAGCACTGACTCTACTGCTCTTTATATGGAGCGTTTACCATAATTTATTTTTGATTCTGCACAATATTCTCTCTGTTTTTATGTTTATAGGATAGATCGATTTATCCCGATTTAATTCGTAAAAACAAAAGCCCAGTCCCTATGAACTTAATCAAATTGGCAAAAGCCAGTTGTGTGTCTGTTCTATGTATTATCATCAGCATTAACAGTTACGCTCAACCAACAGCAAACTTCACTGCAACACCTACATCAGGTTGTGCACCTCTTCTAGTAAATTTTACTGATCAGTCAACCGGAAATCCAACATCATGGAGATGGGATTTAGGAAATGGCACCATTTCGCAATTGCAAAATGCGTCAGTAGTTTATTTTAATCCGGGGCAATACTCGGTAAAGCTAAAAGTTTTAAATGCTGCTGGTACTGACTCTATAATCAGAACACAGTATATTAATGTATATGCGAAGCCAACGATAGAGTTTTCTGCTTCTGCTTATGCAGGATGTCCTCCTGCAAATATTTCATTTACAGATTTGAGTACACCTGGTAGTGGAACAAATTCATCATGGAATTGGGATTTTGGAAATGGGACATCCAGTAATCTTCAAAACCCAAGTATTGTTTATAATAACACGGGCAGTTATAGTATTACCTTATTGGTAACAAACAGCTTTGGTTGTACAAGCGCTTTAACAAAAGATACAATAATCAAAATTACTGATAAACCAGTTGCGAGTTTTGTAAATAGTTCAACCGCAAATTGCGGAGCACCGTTGACCATTAATTTTATTGACCAATCTACAGGAACGGGTAATCTTACGTATTCATGGAACTTTGGAGATGGAACGACTTCTACAGATCAAAATCCATCTCATACCTATCTAACTACAGGAAGTTTCTCTCCTAAACTTATTGTTTATAATCAAAGTGGTTGCTCTGATACCATTATCAGAACCAACTCGATCAATATTGCCAATAACATTACCATGTTTACGGTAAACCCAACTGAATGTGCAAATACACCAATAACAATAACAAACAGTACTACTCCAAACCCAATTAATGTGTTTTGGGATTTTGGAGATGGTACAACTTCAACAGTTAGCAATCCTGTAAAATCATATACAACTCCGGGTACTTATCAAATAAAAATGATTAATAATTATGGAATTTGTATGGACTCAATGACGAGAACGATTACAGTAAAGGCACAACCCACCGCAGAATTTATTGCATCACCTTTATCTTCATGTTATGCTCCATTAACCGTTCATTTTACAAGTTCAAGTGCTAATGCCGTAAGCTATTCATGGAACTTCGGAGACGGAGGAACATCTAGTTTAGAAAATCCAACACACATATATGTAAGACAAGGAAATTTCACCGTAACGCTTACTACTACTGCTGCGAATGGATGTACGAAGACAACTACAATGAGTCAGTATATTAATATTCAGTTACCTGTAGTATCAATTAATGAGTTGCCGCAAATGGGTTGCGCTCCTTTTGAATGGACCTTTCACCATACTGTATTCGGCGGTGATTCTATTGTTAGTTATCATTGGAATTTTGGAGATGGAACAACATCAAATCTTCAAAGCCCTACCCATGTTTTTGATTCAGGTGTATACAATATTGTTTTAGTTATTGTAACGTCAACCGGATGTACTGATACCGTTACTTATGTTGGTGGAATAAAAGCAGGAGTAAGACCTCATGCAGCATTCATTGCAAACCCATTAAATACATGTGCGCGCTATCCTGTTGCATTTACCGACTTATCAACTCCTGTTACATCAATTACACAATGGCTTTGGGATTTTGGAGACAGCACCACTTCTATTTTACAAAATCCACAGCATGCTTATACGGATACTGGATATTTCACGATTCAGCTCATCGCTATAAATAATGGTTGTCCGGATACATTAGTTGTGCCAGATTATATTCACATTTTTCCTCCAATTGCTAAGTTTAAAATTTTGTTTGATTGTTCTGAAAGACTTAAAAGGACTTTTATTGACAGCTCTATAGGTGCGGA
>CANFGZ010000215.1 GCA_947446585.1 Chitinophagaceae bacterium
GGTACCATCAAAAATTATGTACCTGGCAATTTCTTTGGATCCATTTTTAAAGGAGGTATGGCGTTTGTTTCGAAAGACTATATTTCCATCATGGAATTGTTGATCGATGCAGAAATGAAAATGTTCAAGAACATCAACACGCCTGTGATTTTTCTTCAGAATGTAATTACTGATTTGTTGTTGGGATTGGACATGAAAGATATTTTAAAAGCCTATCACGATTATTTAATTAAAAAGTACAATGCTGAGCCAGGATACATCACCATGAATATGCCGATGTTGTTAGATAAATTGGAAAGTGTTGGAATTAAAAACCCAATAATTTGTTCATCTATTAATAAAGCCGGTTTCAGAATGTCGGGTGGAATGGAATTATATGAACATGTATTAAAGACCAAACAAGTAAGAGCCATTGCTATGCAGGTTTTGGGTGGAGGTGCTATCCCAGCTAAAGAAGCAATTGATTATGTATGCTCATTACCTAACGTGGAGTCGATTTTATTTGGGGCTTCATCCAAGCAAAATATAGCTCAAACAATATCATTAATTAATGAATTTGATGAAAAAAATAATTTCAAACGATGAGAATAAGTCAGTTGTCTTTTTTGAAGAAAATAAAGTTGTTTTTTTATTTCATTATTTGTACACCACATCTGCTTTTTTATTTGTTACAAACAAACAATAAAAAAGCAATTATAAAAGCAGATGTATTAAGATGGAATGGAGTATATATTCCTAAATCTGGTTTCGTATCTGGATTTATTTTTCATTTATGTTTTTATCCTGAATTCAGAAATTTATTTTATTATAGAATTGGTGCAATTTCTAATTTATTAAATATTTATTGTGGAAAAATGTCAACCCTTTATTTATCTACGCCTAAAATTGGAGCAGGCTTATTTATTCAGCATGGATTTGCAACGGTAATTGCGGCTCAATCATTAGGGGAAAATTGCTGGATTAATCAACAGGTTACTGTTGGATTTTCCAATAAGGGTAGTTGCCCTATAATAGAAGATAATGTCACTATTAACGCTGGTGCAAAAATTATTGGAGGGATAGTTATAGGAACAGGTTCTGTAGTTGGTGCCAATGCTGTTGTGGTTAAAAATATTCCTGAAAATTGTGTTGTTGCAGGTGTGCCGGCAATTATAATAAAAAGAAACGGATTAAAGGTTAATGAAAAACTTTAAAATTAAATAATAATGAAAATAACAATAATCGCTGGTGCCAGACCCAATTTTATGAAGATTGCTCCCATCATAAAAGCAATTATTAAACACAATCAGACCGGTAATGAAATTACATACCGATTGGTACATACTGGTCAACATTATGACAAAGCCATGAGCGGAGATTTTTTTGAACAATTGGGCATTCCTAATCCTGATGTGAATTTAGAATGTGGTGGTGGTTCTCAGGCAGAGCAAACGGCCGCTATCATGGTGAAGTTTGAAAAGGAATTATTGAGCAATAAGCCGAATGTGGTTTTGGTTGTTGGTGATGTTACTTCAACTATGGCTTGTACCATAACCGCAAAGAAATTATGCATTGATGTGGTGCATGTGGAAGCGGGTATCCGTTCAGGAGATATGACGATGCCTGAAGAAATCAACAGAATTGTAACAGACTCTATTTGTGATCATTTCTTCACAACCAGTGATATTGCAAATAATAATTTATTGGCACAACAAGTTGGAAAAGATCGTATTCACTTTGTAGGAAATACCATGATTGATTCACTTTATGGTAATCTCGAAAAAATCAGAAAGCCTGTTTTTTTTGATGAAATAAAATTGACAACAAAAGAATATTTCATGCTGACTTTACATAGGCCATCCAACGTTGATGATCCTGAAAAATTAAAATCTATTCTTAATGCTGTTATAAGTTCTGCAAAATCAGTACCTGTTGTTTTTGCGGTGCATCCAAGAACAAAATTGATTTTGAATCAACTCAATGTCTCTTATGATTCTTTAAAGCTCATAGATCCTCAAGGCTATTTGGAATTTATTTATTTGATTAAAAATTGCAAAGGTGTCATTACAGATTCTGGTGGTATTACTGAAGAGGCTACAGTGCTAGATATACCTTGTCTTACATTAAGGAATTCTACAGAAAGACCAGAGACAGTTATCATGGGAACGAACGAACTCATTGGAGATGATTTGGATAAATTGAAATACTGTTTGAATCAGATTATGAACAACAATTGGAAAAAAGGTAATATTCCACAATATTGGGATGGTCAAACTTCTGGAAGAATTGTTGAGATACTCTTTAGATTATATGGAAATAAATAAATAATTTATGAATAATCAATTCAAAAGATACCTTCAATTAAATTTGATTTTTCTGGATTTAATAATGCTAGTTTGTAGTTTTATTATACCTAGATTACTTTTTCATAGTAGGATATCATCTTCAACAATATATGCTTATTTATTTTTTGGATCTTATTCTTTGATTTCATGGGCGGTGTTTACATCAATTTTAGGGAACTATACAGAAAAAATTATTATTCAGTTTGAAACATTTACAAAAAGAACCTTACAGGTGTTTTTACTTTGGATAATTTTTGTTTTGATTTATTTATTCTTTTCCAGAGAGGTTCAAGTATCCAGATTTTTTGTATTTGCTTTTATTATTTCATTTGCTTTAGGTATTTTTTTCAACAGATTTTTATACGTCGGTATCAGAAACTATTTCAAAACAAAAGATTATCTCATTAATAATGTAATTATTTTGGGATATAATGAAACCGCACTAAAACTATCTTCATATTTTGAACAAGAATCTATTTATACCAACCTTATTGGTTTCGTGGAAGATGAACAAAATATAAAGGAACTCACCCACTACCCTGTTCTTTCCAACATCAAAAATTTAATACAAGTTGCAAAGGATTATGATGTTCAAGAAATATATTCCACAATCACACCTGAGCAAAATGGTTATATATATGATTTGATGAGTCAAGCTGAAAATGAATGTATAAGATTTAAGGTAGTACCCAATCTCTCTCATTTTTTTAGTAAACCAGTGATTGTTGATTTTGTAAGAGATTTACCAGTTTTATCTTTAAGAAGTGAACCTTTGGAAGATGTAGGCAACCGACTTAAGAAAAGAGTTTTGGATATTATTGTTAGCAGTCTCGTAATTGTTTTTATTTTATCATGGTTGATTCCAATAGTTGCCATATTGATATTATTGGAATCTAGAGGCTCTATATTCTTTTCACAGAAAAGAACAGGCAAAAACAATCAGCCTTTCAATTGTTTGAAATTTAGAAGCATGAAACCCAATAAAGATTCGGAATTAAAACAGGCTACGAAGAATGATATGAGAGTTACTAAAGTTGGGAAGTTTTTAAGGAAAACCAGTTTGGATGAATTTCCTCAATTTATTAATGTGTTTAAAGGAGAAATGAGTTTGATTGGCCCCCGACCACACATGCTTAAACACACTGATGATTATTCTAAGATTGTAGATCAGTATATGATCAGACATTTTTTAAAACCAGGCATCACTGGTTGGGCGCAAATCAATGGTTTTAGAGGTGAAATAACTGAGCCTAAACAAATCAAGTTGAGGGTTCAAAATGATTTATGGTATTTGGAAAACTGGAATATTTGGTTGGATATAAAAATATTATTCTTAACAGTGTACACCATTTCAAAAGGAGATAAACAAGCTTATTAAAAAATAATTTTAATGAAATTATTCAATTCTAAATACATTTTATCCGACAAACGCCATGGGTGGATTGATTATGATAGAGGTATTAGTATTATCCTTGTGACGTACCGACATTGCTATGAAAGTATGGAGAAGGCCGGCTTAAACATGCATGAGCATCCGTGGTTGGAATATATCAATGTTTTTTTCTTTGGTTTTCGCATGCCATTATTTTTTATTGCTTCCGGTATGTTTATTTCTGGAAGCATGAAAAAAAGAGGATTGAATCCATATA
>CANFGZ010000216.1 GCA_947446585.1 Chitinophagaceae bacterium
CACAACAAACTTTCTAAACAACGATAAAATTTCACTACTGCGAACGCTGCTGCGCAAGCACGCGCAAATACCAGCAAAATCAAGCATTTTGAAAATATTTTCCGTGCAATTTTATTTCAGACACAATGGCACTGACATAATTTTCAATCATTGTCCTTCTTGTCAGTTTTAATACCGAGCTTGATACTTTTCATCGCTTTGGTTTTCGTTGTATCCATCACCTTACCATAAATCTGTGTGGTGTGAATGTGTTTATGTCCCAATAATTTTGAAACGGTATAGATATCGGTTCCTTCTGCTAGTTGTAGCGTTGCAAAAGTGTGGCGGAAATTATGGAAGGTAATTTTCTTTCGCACGCCTGCTGCTTGCAACCAGCGTTGCAAAACAGAATACTCCCTTCTGAAATCATAATCACCAAATACAAAATCATCAGGATTCTTCACTTCACCCAAAAGTGTATATGCTTCATCGGATATAGGTAATGTTTCCATTCCTTGTGTTTTACTTTGCGTAAATCGAATGAAATGTCCCATGGTTTCAGAGTGTTGAATCTGTTGCCATTTCAATTTCATTACATCGCCCATGCGTAGTCCGGTTAATGCAGAGAACATACATGTTCGTTTCAGCAAACCTGAATCACAAGGCGTATTGAACATCGTGATTAATTCTTCCTTCGTTAAAAACTCACGGTAAGTTTCCGGTTGCTGAATACCTTTCACCGCATCAAATGGATTCGTTGCCATGTAACCAAATACCATCGCTTCCCTTACTGTTGCGCGCAACTTGTTGTAATAGGTGTAACAAGAGTTCAGGGTGATGCGCATTTCGGGTGAATGAATGCGTGTAGCCTTCTTCGTTAAAAACTCTTTGTACTCATTGATGAATTGCGGCGTGATATCGCCGAAGCTGCATTTGCCCTTGCAGAATTGTACGAAGGTTTTGTAAGAAGCTACCCAACCGCCATGATTATTTGACTTGCCAATCCATTTATCCACCTGTTTTTGGTAGAATGGCAGGAAGTCATCAAACATTGCGGAACGTTTGATGCCGAATTTTCCTGCAATTCTATCCAGCTGCCTGGCTGCGGCAATGGATTTAGCAAGGGTTTCTATATCTCTGTTGTATTGCTTTTCCACTTCATCGCGCGGTGGACTGTAGAGATACATATTGAGGTATTCCCACCGGGTTAATTTGCCACTTTCTGGGTGTATAATTGGCGGGTAGTGATCGAGGTAAAGGCTGATCTTGCCTGTCTTTGTCAGACGCTTTCTGAGTGTAACTCGCATATTTATTTGGTTTTTAAAAGTTTATCAATGTCAATACGAAGAATCAACCGCCTTCTGCCGATGGTAATCGTTCGGATTTTATTCGATTTATACATTCGAATCACTGTCCATCGAGAGATTCCGAGCAACAAACACGCCTGTTCAACAGTCAAAACCTCCCTGGCTTGAATGGCGAGAACAGAGGCCGTCATTTCGCCTTTCATCTCCTCCTTGTTTCGGAGTAATTTCTCCTGTCTTTTGTTCTCTTTATAGGCTCTTTGGGCACACTTGTGCGAGCAGTATAAAGTGGTGCTTTTCCTTGCCTGGAACGCTTCTTGGCAGAAAACGCAAATCTTCGGATATGGGTGTTTACTAGCAGTCATTGTTATTTCGCCGATATGGTGCTACATGTAGCTGTATGTAGCAGCATGTAGCAGGATGTAGCAAATTTTTTAGTGCCGTTATTTTTTTGTTGCTGATATGTTGCCCAAAAAAGTCCATCTACAGATAAGCAACAAATAGGGTGCAAATCGCAGAAAATGACGAAAATTCACTTGAGGCCTAAAAACGCGAAAACCCTTGACTAGCAAGGGTTTCAATTATCTTTTGTTGTAGATGGTTATCGTTGATTATCGGGCTTTATTTCCCGATACAAAACTTACTGAAAATATAATCCAACTTGTCTTCATTTGTTACTTCTCCCGTAATTTCTCCAAGGTGAAATAGGCAAGTACGTATTTCAATCGCCAACAAATCTCCGGGTATGTTCTGATCTAACCCATTCTTAATATTTGTAAGTGATAACTTTATCTGCAATAGTTCCTGCAAATGTCTTGTATTCGTAATAATGGTATTATCGGTATTGATAGTTTCGTTTACAGATAGATGATATATTTTATCTTTTAACTCATGAATTCCAGATTTGTTTTTTGCTGAAATGAAAACAATTTCGTTTTCTGTATCAAAATTATTCAAGATAAGAATATCTGATTTGTTTGCAACAGGTATATATTTAATTTGTTTGTCCTTAAACATAGCCTCCTGGTTATTTAGGTCTTCTGAAGTTTCAGTATTTGCGTCAAAAAGATAGAGTACCAAATCTGCGGCATTCATTTTTTCTATGCTTTTTTCTATACCAATATTTTCTATGGCGTCATTACTGTGACTTCTGATTCCTGCCGTATCAATCAATCTAAAAACAATTCCATTGATATTGATAGTCTCTTCAATCGTATCTCTTGTTGTTCCAGCAATTTCACTTACAATGGCTCTATCCTCGTTCAACAGGCAATTCAATAAAGTTGATTTGCCAGCGTTTGGCTTGCCAATGATAGCAACATTTACTCCATTTTTAATTACGTTACCCAATTGAAATGAATGAATTAATTCATTGACTGTTTGCTGTGTTTTATTTATCAATAAATAAAATTTTGTGCGGTCTGCAAACTCCACATCTTCGGTAGCAAAATCAAGTTCGAGTTCAATTAAAGAAGCAAATTGTATCAATTCCTCACGAATTTCTTTCAGTTGATTAGAAAACCCACCGCGTATATTATGTAAAGCCGTTTTTTGCGAAGATTTTGTATTGGATAAAATTAAATCAGCTACTGATTCTGCCTGTGTCAAATCCAATTTGCCATTTAAAAAAGCTCTTTGTGTAAACTCTCCAGGCTTTGCCAATCTTGCGCCATATTTGATGCAAGCATTGATGATTTGTTGCTGAATAAATGGACTGCCGTGTCCGCTGATTTCAATTGTATCTTCTCCTGTGTAACTTTTTGGACCTCTAAAAAGTGAAAGGACTACCTCATCAATTACTTCTTTGCCATCTTTCAATAACCCCACATGAATGGTATGAGATAATTGCTCTGTTAATTTCTTTGAAGGAAAAAGGGCTGAAACAATTTCAAAAGTTTGTTTACCGCTTAATCGAATTACTCCAATTGCCGCAACACCCGGAGCTGTCGCCAACGCTACAATTGTATCATCCCACCCAGATAATTTATTATTCATCATCAACAAAGATACCTAAAGAGTTTAAAAACTTTAATAGACAATATTTTAATTCATTGTTTTAAAATTAAATTGTTGACATAAAAAAGCCTCTCATAAAATATGAGAGGCTAATTATTAATTTAGAATTATTTATTCTTGTACAACCCAGGTAATTGGTTGGCGTTTGTATGCTGTAACGTTTCTTCCATTTTGAATGGCCGGTGTCCACTTTCCTGATTTTTTAATGGCACGAACGGACTCTTGCTCCATACCATAACCATGGTTGGTCTCTGCTTGTACATCACTGATGCTGCCGTCTTTTGCCACTATAAATCTTACAATTACAGTGTATGTTCCAGCAGGAGCGCCTTCATTTCCGGGAACACCTGCATCAAGGTTATTGGATAAATATCTTCTCCAAGCTGCTTCTCCGCCTGCATAAGAAGCGTCAACCTCCACTTTTGTGAAAATCTTGTTTTCATCATCATCTTTTGGCAATTCACTGTTGGATGATTCTACAGGAGCTTGAACCACTTGCTCTTTAACATCACTCTCTACAGTCTTAGTGCTGATTACCTGATCTTCCTTGATTTCTTCAATTTTCTCATCAGGCTTTACTTCCTCATCCTTAACAATTTTCGGAGGAGTGAATTTAACTTGATTTACTTCCGGTGGTGGCGGTGCCTTTGGTGGTGGCGGAGGTGGTGGTG
>CANFGZ010000217.1 GCA_947446585.1 Chitinophagaceae bacterium
ATCAACTTACTTGCGCCTATAATTTTCTGTACTTCAGGCAATTTACTTTTAAGAATTTTTGCTTCTTTAATTAGATGCTGCTTTTCAACTGCATTTCTGATAGTAATCAATAATCGATTTAAATCTGGAGGTTTAGTAATATAATCAAATGCTCCTTTTTGAACGGCTTCTACTGCATGATTGATATTCCCTTCCCCATTCATAATAACAATGGGCACATCTATATTTATCAATCTTGCCTTTCCTAAAAAATCAAGTCCATTTAATTTTGGCATTTCATTATCACACAGCACCACATCGAATTGTTTTTCAGTAAATTTTTTAATGCCTTCTTTTCCATCAAATGCTTCCTCAATTTGATATCCTTCGAATTGTAAAATTTCAGTCAATGTTTTTCTTACAGCTTTATCGTCGTCGATAATTAAAATGTTTGGCATGGTTAGACGGATTGATTCAAATGTAGGGAAATGTGGTTTGAAAAAAAATGATGCTGGAGGCTAGATATTAGATAATGTTTCAGGAGTTTTAATGGTTTCAGGGGTTCAATAAGTTAGATAGCCAACTTTTTAAACATATTCAACATTTGAAACCAATCAAACTATACGTTTATAGTCATTTTGAAAATAAGCTATTTGCCTTTACCTTTACGTCCCTTTTTAAACGGGATGTAGCGCAGCCCGGTAGCGCACACGTCTGGGGGGCGTGGGGTCGCAAGTTCGAATCTTGTCATCCCGACAATCAAAAACTCCGCATTGCGGAGTTTTTGCGTTTAAAAGGTTTAAAGTTTAAAAGGTTTAAGGTTGATGAATTGAAACGAGCAAGGCTTGATGTGTTTGTCCGCCTCCATTTTGATGGCCGAGCGAAGCGAAGGCAATCTTGTCATCCCGACAATCAAAAACTCCGCATTGCGGAGTTTTTGAATTTAAAAGGTTTAAAGTTTAAGAGGTTTAAGGTTGATGAATTGAAACGAGCAAGGCTTGATGTGTTTGTCCGCCTCCATTTAGATGGCGGAGCGAAGCGAAGGCAATCTTGATGCTCAACGAAGTTGATGCCATAAAATTCACCATTATAACACCCAATAGATATCAACTTAGAATTCCACTAAAACTGTAACTTATATACCACATTCGGAAAAAATCCAAGTTGATAGGTTGTGTTTATATTTTGTATCCTGTCGTCATAGGATTGAGAAAAAACATTTTTATGGTTAGTGATATTTTGCAAATCCAATGAAAACATATGAGATACTTTCCTTTTGCCACTATTCAAAGTATACCCAGCTTTAATATCTACACGATAATAATTGTTATAATAACTAGAATATGCATTGGATGAAAGTTGTTCGTGTCCAATTGTATTTGATGCTACTAAGTCAATAGGCGTATAAGCCCTACCCCCTGCATTGGTGAACTTAATATCTGTTGAGAATTTGTTTCTTTTTTCACTGCCCACTTTCCATTCTTTCCCTGCTAATAAATTAAAAACATATCTGCCATTAAATGCTGTATTTCTTTCTATTCCATCGCTTCCTGTATATTTTGAGCTGTACAATGAAGAAGTAAATAGTCCATAATAGCCTTTACTGTAAAACTTTTCAATGGTCAATTCTATTCCATAGTTTTTTCCCGTTCCTTTATTGGTTAAGCTATCCTGCAAATCTGATTTAAAAGTAGAGCCAGTATTTAACATAGAGTAACTACTAGAAAATGTAGTTACGGGTACATTGTAAATGGATTGATAATAAATCTCTGATTTTATTCGCCAGCTATTAAATGGCTGAATGTTATAGCCCAATACAAAATGATGACTTTTAGTGAAATCTAGCTCTTTATTATTGTAAACAGTATTTCCATTTCCATCTTGACTTTGTAAAAAATATACATTTATAGGTTGCATTTGCGAATGTAGGCCATAGCCAAAATTAAAACTACTTTTATTGGTTGCATTATAAATCATTCCAAATCTTGGCTCAATTGAAGTAGAGTTATTTAATAAGAATAGTTGGGAATGAATGCCTGCATTTAAGACAAGCTTTTCTGTTAAATTGTATTTAAGATGAGCGTACGCTTGTGCTAAATTGGTGCTGCTTTTATAATCCCATATTTGATTAAAATTGTCATTTATTCTTTCTTTTGATTTATTAAATAAATCCAAGCCAATGATTTCATCTTGAATGCCCGCTTTAAAGAAAAGTCGATTGTTTATTTTTGAATTGTAAGTACTGCTGATATTAATACTTGTTTTGGCAACATTGCTGACTTCTTTTATGAAATCAATATGATTAGGCCTGTCTGTTGCATAACCTGTTTGATCTGTACTTGAATAATTAATCCCAATGATTGAATTAATAAACGAATTTTTATTGATTTGCTTGAAATGATTGATCCCCACAATTCCAATTTTACTGGCAAAATCTACCTGATTACCATTACCGTATAAGGTGTTAGCATTTCCTCCACCTATTTCAATACTACTGGTTGCTAAAATTCCAAACATTGAAAATTTTCCGAATTTACTGCTGCCACTATTAAATTTAAAAGACAAATCTTGATAAGAAGGTGTTGCATTTGTTCCAATATTAACACCCATTTTTTGCGCTATGCCAGCCAATGCATAACGATACCCTACTAAATAGGATGCATCATTATTTTTGGTAAAAGGGCCTTCAGTGGTCACTTCTAAGCCAGTAATCACGCCTATCTGTGCAGTCGTTTCTCTTTTTTGATTATTTCCATTTCTAAATCCCAAATCAAAAACTCCAGCAGTTGCATTGCCATATTCGGCAGGAAAAGCAGATGTGAAAAAATCCGAACTTTTTAATAAATTAGTATTCAATGCACTCACCGCTCCCCCCGTTGTACCTACTGAAGCAAAATGGTTGGGGTTGGTAACATTCATTCCATCAATACACCACAAAACACCTACAGGCGAATTACCGCGAATAACAATATCATTTCTGCTGTCATCTGGTGCAGATACTCCCGCAAAATTAGCTACTAAACGAGCTGGATCGCTTCTGCCACCTGCATATCGATTGACTTCCTCCATCGAAAAAGACCTTGCACTCACACTTGCCAATTTGTTGATTGTGCCACCTTTATTCCTAGCTTTAATTACAACTTCATTAAGCTTAGCAAATTCTTCTTCCATCGCAATATCCAATATCACTTCTTTACCTGATGTTACAACCACATTAGGAATGGAGATGCTTTTATAACCAATGTGAGTAATTGTTACATCATATCGATCTGGGGAGATGTTTGAAATAGTATACTTTCCAAGATCGTCAGTTGTAGTTCCTTTTTGTATAGAACTAATTTGAATGGCTACGCCAACTAAAGGCATTTGAGAAAGTTTTTCTGTAACAACACCCCGAATGTTTTGTGTGTTTTTTTGTGCAAAAGACAGAGTGGGAATGAGTAATAACAAAAAAGGGAATCGGATCATAATACGAATGGATTAAGTTTATCAAAAAGCACAATGGCTTCAACTTTTATATTAGATGATAAACCTTACCTTTTCCTTCGTCTAATAGGCAGGATTTCTGCAAACGCAATTATTACCAGTACTCATTTTTTATTTCGAGTATGCTACCCAACCATTCAAAAACTCCGCATTGCGGAGTTTTTGCGTTTAAAAGGTTTAAAGTTTAACGAGTTATAGCAAAAAGAACATAGCAAGGCTTGATGTGTTTGTCCACACCCATTTAAATGCTGAAGCAAAGGAAATTTTTAGACCTCTTTATTTGAAAATATTCATCTTCTCGTCGTAAATCGGACTTTGTATGTTTAGAAAGTTTAAAACGCTGTGAAATACATTGTGTTGAGACAATAATGTATTCGGCTTTAGCAGTTTTGAGCTGTCCGACACCCATAC
>CANFGZ010000218.1 GCA_947446585.1 Chitinophagaceae bacterium
CCCGGCGCGCCTGTTGTGGCAAGCGGAAAGCCTGTAGAGAACAGTTATGATGCATTAATGGTTAATCTGCCTCTGACTCCCGAGAAATTAGACAGCAGTAATTTCAAAATCGCAGCGGCTTTATTGGAACTGGCTAAAGTTTTTCAAAATGAATTAAAAGAATATCAACAGGCTATTTATAATTATGAAATTTATCTGCAACGCTTTCCGGATAAACTTGCTGATGGACAAGTTTATTTGGGGTTATACTACTGTTACCATAAATTAGGGGACACTGAAAATGCTGCGTATTATAAAAATTTGCTAGACACAAAATTTGCTGAAAGCAATTCAGCGAAAATGATTAATAATCCACAATCATTAGAACCTGAAAAAGACAACCCCGTTGTTTCAAAGCAATACGAAAGAATTTATGATTTGTTTATTCAAGGAAGTTTTGATTCGGCATTCGTTTTAAAAAATGCGGCAGATGCCATTCATGGGAATCATTATTGGACGCCTCAGTTGCTTTATATAGAGTCGATGTATTTTATTAAATGCGAGCAGGATAGTGATGCCATCAAAACACTGGATAGCATGATAGTTTTGTATCCACAGTCGCCGTTAGTAGACAAGGCAAAAACAATGATCAGTGTATTAAGGAGAAGAAAAGAGATTGAAAGTTATTTATCTAATCTAAAAGTTGAGAGAGTTGATGAAGATGATAAAATAATTATAGCAGATGATCAGTTGGTGCAAACAAAAAAGGTGGTAACTGTTTCAACTGCTTCCCCTAGACTTACGCAATTAAAAACAATTCAAACTCAAAAAGATTCTGCTATAAAACTTCCGCCATCTATGATTAGCGGGGCTTTTAAATGGCAACCTGGCAAGCCTCATTATGTGGTCATGTTGCTTGATAAAGTAGATGCGGTATATGTTAATGAAGCAAAAAATGCTTACAAGAGATTTAATACAGCCAATAATTATCCATCTTTGGTAATTAACAAAGACACACTGGATACTAAAAGAACATTGCTTTTATTTACAAAATTTGAAAGTGCCGAAGATGCATTTGTGTATTGCGAAAAAATAAAAAAATCAGCAACTACTCAGGTGGCTTGGTTGCAGGCGTCAAAGTATTCCTTTTTCATCATTAATGAAGATAATCTTCAATTACTCAAATCCAATAAGGATCTTGATAATTATAAAAAACTATTAAACAATCAATATCCGGGAAAATTTTAAATGATAATTTTTTTTGAATATTGGTTTATCTCTGACAACTATTTATGAAACGTTCTGTTCAAATTTTATGGCGGTTATTTTTTATTGGATGTGGAACTGTGTTGCTGATTTTTGTTGCGGCAAATTTTGGCTTATTTGGCAAGATGCCATCAGTTCAGCAATTGGAAAATCCTGAAGCAGATTTAGCCAGTGAAATCATCAGCGCTGATGGAGTGCTTATGGGAAAATATTATTCCGAAAACAGAAGTGAAGTAAAATACAATGAAATTTCTCCCAATGTTGTTCATGCGTTAATTGCCACAGAAGATGAAAGATTTTATGATCATTCCGGAATAGATTTACAGGCCTTGGGCAGAGTGGTGTTTACAGTTGGAACTCAAGGTGGGGGTAGTACCCTTACTCAGCAACTGGCAAAAATGATTTTAGGTCAGGGTAAAGGGAATGTATTGGTTAGAGGTATTCAGAAATTGAAAGAGTGGATTGTAGCCGTGAAACTGGAAAGGAATTTTACAAAAGAAGAAATTATTGCCTTATATCTTAATCGAGCTCCTTGGGGAAATGTTTATGGAATCCGAAATGCATCAAGAACGTATTTTCAAAAAGAACCGATTGATTTAAAGATAGAAGAAGCAGCGGTGTTAATAGGCATGCTCAAAGGGTTTATTTATGAGCCTATCCGGCATCCCAAATCAGCATTGCTCAGAAGAAATGTGGTGATTAATCAGATGGCATTGTCAAAACAAAAATATTTAACTCAGGCTCAGGCAGATCAGTTAAAATCAAAACCCCTTATCACAAGTTTCAAAAAGATAGATGAAAATGTAGGTATTGCTCCTTACTACCGTTCAGCATTAGTGTCTGTTTTAAAACAATGGTGTAAATCGCACAACAATCCTAAAACAGATGAGCCTTATGATTTGTTTCGAGATGGATTGAAGATATATACCACTATCGATTCCAGAATGCAGAGTTATGCAGAAAGAGCGGTTGAAGAACATATGCCGGTAATACAACAGAAATTAAATGTATTTTTCAAATCAAAGGGAGATAAACTTTGGGAAGGTCATGATAATGTAATAGAATCTGCAATGAAATTTACAGACCGCTGGAAAACAATGCAGGAAGAAGGTGTGGACACTGCTGAAATAAAGAAATCATTTTATGTTCCGGTGAAAATGAAAATATTTTCATGGTGGGGAAATAAAAGTCATGAGAAAGATACCATTATGACTCCTTTTGATTCTATAAAATATCACAAACAATTATTGCAAACATCCTTTGCCGCCATGGATCCCAAGACCGGCGAAATAAAAGCATGGGTTGGTGGTATCAATTACAAATGGTTTAAGTTTGATCATGTTACGGCAAGTCGCCAAGTTGGATCAACATTTAAACCCTTGTTATATACATTAGCAGTTACAGACGCAGGTTATACTCCACAAACGTATATTCCTGGAGGACCGTTAACCTTGGGTGGTAAAACAATCAGTACTGGCGGCGGTACTATGGCTTATTGCCTGGCCAAATCTTTGAATGGAGCCGCATGGCATTTAATGGCGGTAATAGGAGTGAGGCGTACTATCGAATTTGCCCAACAATGTGGTATAATTGCCAAGCTTCCTCCATACCCATCAATTGCATTGGGAACAGCAGAAATTCCTATGTTACAGATGTTGCAGGCTTACACAATGTTTCCTAATAAAGGATATAATACACCACCAGTTTTCTTTACCAGAATAGAAGATAAAGACGGCAATCTTTTGTATGAATTTCCAATTTCACAAAGCAAGGAAGTTATTGGAGAAACAGATGCCTATACTATGGTGAAACTAATGCAAGGTGTAGTAGAATTTGGAACAGCAAGAAGAATAAACAGTTATAATATTCCAGTACAAAAAGCGGGGAAAACCGGAACAACAAATGCCAACACAGATGGCTGGTTTATCGGCTATACGCCAGAGTTATTAGCAGGAACCTGGGTGGGTTGCGAAGATCCTTTCATACCTATCTATACAAGCAATAGCGGAGGAGCAGAAATGTCGGCACCTAAATGGGGCTTGTTTATGAGTAATGTTTATGCAGACAAAAGGCTTAATTATGGAAAAATCCCTGAATTTGAACAACCTGCAGAACTGAAGAATAATCCAATTTATGCAGAGTCTAATTTTGCGAACATAGCTAACAGTGGGGATAGTCTCGATGCGGAAATTAGTAATGGCGGAGCGGATGATTTTTTAGGAGCAGATGTAGCCGATCCAATGATTGATGATAAGACGAAAAAAGATCTTAAGGATACAGCGACTAAGAAAAAGGCACCTTTGAAGAAAGTGAGTGACTATTGATAGAGGGGAATGATGGGGTGTTATAATAAAATCTAGTATCCAGCATTTATCTTCCAACCTTTTTTCCAAAAATTTTCAAACTACAACTCTTTCCATCCAATACTGCAACGTCAGGTAAATGTCCCCATTCCTCGAAGCCCATTTTTTTTACAAGTTCCAGGCTGTGTTTGTTCTGTTCAAAGATGAATCCGAGTAAAGTGTGAATATCGAGTTCAGGACACTGTGCAATAGCGTAACGAATTATTTGAGTTCCGTAACCTTTATTTCTGAATGATTCATCA
>CANFGZ010000219.1 GCA_947446585.1 Chitinophagaceae bacterium
AATCTGTTTATAAAAACATTTGAATCCGTATGTTTCAAAAAGTATTTTGTAATAAGGAGGGTTGTAATTCATGCAATATAACGGCTCCGAATAGCCCTCGGTTACCAAACCCCACCAGCGATCCCTTTCGCCAAAATTTATCGGGCCATCCATTACTTCCATTCCTTCATTAATCAGCCAGTGTTTTGCATTGTTAAAAAGTAAGTCTGCAGCGTCCTGATTATTGATGCATTCAAAAAATCCCATACCTCCGGCAGGAGCTACGTCATCTTTATTTTTATATTTACTGTTAACGAATGCTGCAATTCTTCCAATTAATTCGCCTTCATCATTTTTTAAAATCCATCTTTGTGTTTTTCCAAAACGGTAAGCTTTGTTTTTTTTCTCATCAAAAACATCATTGATATCCTTATCCAAAGGCCTGATCCAGTTGGGATCATTTTTATAAATATCTAGTGCTACGTGTAGAAAATCTTTTTGATCCTTTTTATCAATAACAGGAAGTATTTGCATGCAATAAATTTAATGGATAATCAGCAATATTATTTCAGATCAGATCTTTTCTCAATTCATCAGCGGTTTTGCTACTGCCGTCATGGCTCCATCCTGGAGGCATAAATAAATATTTAAGCTTAGTTGAAAAGGAAATATTTTTTTTCAGATCTTTTCCAATTGCTTGCCATTCATGAAAAATGAGTTTGAATGGATTATTCGTTTTTGCTATTGGTTTTGTAAGTCCATATTTTACCGGATCTTGTTCTAGTTCTTCTTGAAAAGTACCAAATAATTTATCCCAGATAATAAGGCACATACCCATATTTTTATCGAGATATCTAATATTACTAGCATGATGAACCCTGTGGTGAGAAGGACTTACAAAAAAGACTTCAAACCATCGGGGCATTTTTTTTATGTATTGTGTATGCACCAGTATTCCATATGTTTGAGTTAGTGAATACATAAATATGATATCGAGTGGGTCAAATCCCATTAAGGCAACAGGTATAAAATAGATAAAGCGATAAACCGGCTGAAATACCGAAGATCTAAAACCGGTAGTTAAATTATACTCTTCGGAAGAATGATGGGTTACATGAACGGCCCAGAAAACTCTGCAATAATGATCAACCCGATGCTCTACATAAAAAGCAAGATCCTCTAGAATAAAAAGTAGAATCCAATAGCAATAGTTATTTTCAATTTTAAAAAAACGATGCTGATAACACCAAATCAAAACGGCTACATAAAATAATACTCGGAATAATAAATCCATACCAGCATTGAGCAGCGTAAAAAAAACATTTTCTAGTGTGCTTTTTAATGAATAATACTGTCGTTGCTGCCAGTTGCTCATCAGGATTTCGGCCCCAATTAATATGCTGTAAAATGGGATTGAGAATAAAATAAAAATTGCTTCTCTCGAAGAATGCATAATGGGAAATTATCGGATGGATTTTAGATGGGTAATTAACAAGTTTAAAACCTGAAAAGGTTTTTGATTTATTAAACAGCCATGATTTCTTTTTCCTTTGCAACAAGATGTTTTTCTACCAAAGCAATAAATTTATCAGTAGTGTCCTGAGTTTCTTTTTCTGCATCTTTACATTCGTCTTCGCTTAGTCCGTCTTTTTGTAATTTTTTTATTTGTTCAATGGTATCTCTTCTAATATTTCGGATAGAAACTTTTGCATTTTCTCCTTCACCATTACATCTCTTCACTAATTCTTTTCTTCTTTCTTCAGTTAATGGAGGTAAAAATAGTCTGATATTCGTTCCGTCATTTTGTGGAGTGATTCCAATGTTAGCGGCCATGATTCCTTTTTCAATGGCTTGCAACATTGTTTTTTCCCATGGCTGTACAGAAATAGTACGTGCGTCGAGTATGGTTACATTAGCAACCTGATTTAATAATGTTGGACTTCCATAATAGTCTACCATTATGCCATCAAGCATGGATGGACTTGCTTTTCCTGCTCTTATTTTTGTAAGTTCGGATTCCAAATGACTAATCGCTTTTGACATGGTTGCAGAATTCTCTGTCAATATCTTATTTAAATCGGACATAAATTTTTGTATTACGGGGCAAATTTATTGAAATCTAATGTTAGTTGAATCAATTTTTATTGATGGAGCGTTAAAGAAAAGGGAATTATTATTCTACATCGGCTGATTCTGAAACCAGATTGAGCATCTTATGGGTTTTAAATAATTCTTTTTCACGAACAGAATCTAAATTAATACGTTTTTTGATTTTCTTTTGACGAAGATTATAAACAATACCGATTGCGGCCATGCCGGTAACAAAGAGGATGCTTAATAAATAGGTGGTTCCGATTTTATGCAAAACAATAGCCATTCCTATGAAAAAAATATTAGCAATGAGACAAATGAATGTGGTGTTTTTGTGCGAGTATCCAAGATCCAGCAAGAAATGATGAATGTGGTTTCTGTCTGGACTAAAAGGAGATCTACGGTTAAAAATTCTCAACCCAAACACACGAAGTGTGTCAAAAAGAGGAATCATTAAAATAGCAAACCCAATTGCCGGAGCCGATTCGAAACTCAGCTTTGTAGCTGGAAGAGAAGCGATATTGATAAACTTAATAACAAGTATCGAATTAATTAATCCAACCAGTAATGAACCGGTATCTCCCATGAAAATCTTGGCAGGAGGAAAATTGTAAATTAAAAAGCTGATTAAACTTCCAGCAAGGGAAAAAGCCATGACTGCATAAGGAAGCTGACCAATATAAAAGAAATAAGAACCAAAAATAAATGTAGTTAATACGCCAAGTGTTCCTGCCAATCCATCTACTCCGTCAATTAAATTGAAAGAATTTGTTATGACGATAATGGTAAACATTGATAAACAAATGCTGGCAACATTTGGAATCTTGTACACACCCAAAAAGCCATGCATATTCGTTAATTGAACACCGCCAAATTTAATCAGAATCCAAGCGGCTATTATCTGACCTGCAAATTTTTTACTGGCAGACAAAATAAGAATATCGTCTTTAAGTCCAAGGAAGAAAACAACAATTGATGCAGCGATGAAGTATTGAAGTTCAGAGGCTCCGGTTTGAGGGGCACCGAGCAAAGTGGCAATTACAAAACCAGCAAAAATGCCCAATCCTCCTAAAGTAGGAATTACAGCTTTATGAACTTTTCGGTCATCGGGTTCGTCAAACAATTTCTTTTCTTTCGCAACCTGAATGATTACAGGGATTGAAAAAAAAGTGATCATAAAAGACAGGCCTCCACTAAGTAAAATATTGTCCATGCATGAAAAGTTAATACAATACTACAAATGTATCAATAATGTTTTGGATAAAGAACAGATAAGACAAAAACCAAAATTTCCAGATACATCGGAATTTTTACAAAAAATGCTAATTATCAATACAATAATAAGAAAATTATCAATCAACTCTATCGCCGAAGCGTAAAATAATTCCTTTTATAGGCAATTAATTTTTCTTTGTGTTTGTTCTTTTTTCAATTAGTTTGCAGGTAAAATTTAAAATCAGATGGATACTTCAAAACTAAAAGATACAGCCTCTCAGATCAGAAGAGATATTGTTAGAATGGTTCATGCTGTACAAAGTGGTCATCCTGGCGGTTCTTTGGGATGTGCTGATTTTTTAACAGCGTTGTATTTTAGTGAGATGAAACATGACGTTAAGTTTAAAATGGATGGAGTGGGAGAAGATGTATTTATCCTTAGTAATGGTCATATTTCTCCGGTTTTTTATAGTTGCCTGGCAAGATCAGGATATTTTCCTGTTTCAGAACTTTCTACTTTCAGAAAAATTAATAGCCGCTTACAGGGACATC
>CANFGZ010000220.1 GCA_947446585.1 Chitinophagaceae bacterium
AATGAAAAACAAAAAATCACAACAGACTCTGCTGGAATCTATTTAATAAATATTGGCACCGGGAATAGGATTCTAGGAAATGTAGATTCTATAATCTGGTCGGATGATGCGTATTATCTGAAGATTGAATCGGATACGGCAAAAGCAAAGCAGATTTATTTTAGTCACAGCGTTCAACTTAGGGCGCCTACCGAATTGAATAAAGAAAATCTCGAAGGCATGGCCTCCGAAGATTCATTAAAAGGCTGGGGTAAATTTGTAATTGTGAATGAAAGAAAAAAAAGCCCCAAAAAAATAACAATTGACTTATCTACTAGTTATGTTAATATAGCCTATCCCGCAGACACCTATCCTATTTACAGGCATTATGAATGGGTTGATGATGACAAAAATGGCTTAGGGAATTCACTGATGCTGACCTATAGCGATAAGACAACACATCAGTTTATTGAGAATACAAAAATGATAGGAGAAGTAAAATTGTATTCAAAACCATTTCAGGAATTATGGATCAGTAATCTAAATAATAATAGTATTGAACTCTCATTAACTAAGCCCGAAAAAATTAAAAACCTCAGTGAAACCTACGCTATTAAAGGGCCCTGGAAAATTATTTATTTCATTGAATGGTAAATCTGTCTCAGTTTTCACGTCTCGGAGCGATAGTATCTGTAACTTTTGGCAACGTATCTTTTATTGGGGGTAAAATCGGTAATCTTTCATGAGTAATAGAATCTTGACTAATCTGTTCAATATTTTTTGACATTGGAATAGAATCCAACATATTGAATGTTGAATCGGTAACTTCATTCATGTTTTTACCTTTTCCCTTTCCTTTACCTTTTCCTTTGCCCTTCTTTTTTTCTGCCTCTTTTGCCTTTTTTATTTGCAGTTCGTTTGCTGCATCGTCATCAATTTTTTTCTTGGCGTGTTGAATTACAAAATAATATTTTCTTACATTAACCTTATCCACAATGGCGGTAATCGTTTCTACAAAATCTCCGTTTTTATTCCATTCGGTATCTTTTTTGTCTACAACAAATCCAACATTAGGGATGAAATATTCGCCATCGGCAATGCCCATTGAAAAAATGGGTGTTTCGGGCGTTCTTCCTTTTCCGCTATAAATCATAGCCTCCATTATTCTGTCATTAAGATCCATGAAATATTTTGCACTATCTTGATAAAGCAGTGCCGAATCCATTACTAGGTTTTTTTGAAATTCTTTACTGTTTTTCTGATAAGCGTATGAGATTTCCCGAAGTACTAATAAACTCAAAGGATTGGTTTGCAGATATTTTCTGGATTTTGAAATGGCCACACTGAATTCTCCATTATTGTTGTGGTCAAAAATCTCCAGCTCTTTTTCCATGTTTTCCAGAGGCTTATAATGAGGGTTTTCAGTAAAGCCAATCATCAAGGTCAACATTTCGGCATTAGTGAGCGTAGAATCGTTATTTAAAAACTTGATGATTAATTTTTGGTAATATAACCTGCTGGTTCTGTCTGACGCGCTGTCTAGATTGTGTTTGAAGTCTCTTTTATAATTAAACGGAGGATCTTCGGTATTCTGGTCTTGCCCATAAGCCGAAAAGACAATAAATGCTGTAGCAATACTAATGAAAAATCGTAAAAACATGAATAAAGGTTTCCGGGGGCGAAAGTTAGGAAAAAAGCATCAAATCTTCAGGCAAAAGGGCATAAAAAAATCCATTATCAGTTTGTTTGGATGGTATAAAGTGTTACCTTTGCGCCGCTAAAAGATTCAGAAAAGCAAGTTGCGTCTGAACTATTTAGCATCAAATGAGAGCATAACCCACCATATTAAATTTAGTGTGCTAGTTAAATAGCATACTGCTTGCAGACTACTGCACACCGCATTCAATAAAATTTCAATCAATAAAAATTAAATACAAACATGGCAGATTTACGTTATCAACGAAACTTTGGTATTGCCGCTCACATTGACGCGGGCAAGACCACTACCACCGAACGTATTCTTTATTATACGGGTGTGAATCACAAAATCGGAGAGGTGCACGAAGGTGCTGCTACGATGGATTGGATGGCTCAAGAACAAGAAAGAGGCATCACCATTACTTCGGCTGCTACCACTTGTTTCTGGAATTTCCCAACTGTACAAGGTGTGAAAAATGCTGATACAAAACAATTTAAATTCAATATCATCGACACTCCAGGTCACGTGGATTTTACCGTTGAGGTAGAACGTTCACTTCGTGTATTGGATGGTTTGTTGGCTTTGTTCTGCGCTGTATCTGGTGTTGAGCCTCAGTCTGAAACCGTTTGGCGTCAAGCTAACCGTTACAGAGTACCACGTATCGGATTCGTAAATAAAATGGATCGTAGTGGTGCCGACTTTTTAAATGTTGTTAAACAAGTAAAAGAAATGCTCGGTGCAAAAGCAGTTCCACTGCAATTGCCAATCGGTGCTGAAGATAATTTCAAAGGTGTGGTAGATTTGATTACCATGCAAGGAATGGTTTGGGATGATGCTACACAAGGTATGACTTACAAAGTAGTTCCTATTCCAGAAGATATGATTGATGAAGTAAACGAATGGAGACAACACCTTGTAGAAGCTGTTGCTGAATATGATGAGAAATTATTGGAGAAATTCTTTGATGATCCTAATAGCATCACAGAAGCGGAAATGCATGAAGCCATCCGTAAAGCGGTAATCGATATTTCTATCATTCCTATGATGTGTGGTTCTTCTTTCAAAAACAAAGGAGTACAAACTGCATTGGATGCGATTTGTCGTTATTTGCCTGGTCCTTTGGATATCGAAGCCGTTTCAGGAATCAATCCTGATAATGGCGAGGAAATTAAAAGATCAGCAGATGCGAAAGAACCATTCTCTGCTTTGGCTTTCAAAATTATGACAGATCCTTTCGTAGGTCGTTTGGCTTTCTTTAGAGCTTACAGCGGTCGCTTGGATGCTGGTTCTTATGTATTGAATACCAGAACTGGTAAGAAAGAGCGTATCAGTCGTATCATGCAGATGCATGCCAACAAGCAAAACCCAATCGACTTCATCGAAGCCGGTGATATCGGAGCGGGTGTAGGGTTTAAAGATATCAAAACCGGAGATACTTTGTGTGATGAAAACAATCCAATTGTATTGGAGGCTATGACTTTCCCTGAGCCGGTAATTTCAATTGCTATTGAGCCTAAAACACAGGCCGACGTTGATAAAATGGGTATGGCAATTGCGAAACTTGTAGAAGAAGATCCTACCTTGCGTGTACGCACAGACGAAGAAACAGGCCAAACTATTTTGAGTGGAATGGGAGAGCTTCATCTGGAAATTATCATTGACAGAATGAAGCGTGAATTTAAAGTTGAAATTAACCAAGGTGCCCCTCAAGTTGCTTATAAAGAAGCATTCAGAACAATGGTTCAACATCGCGAAACTTATAAAAAACAAACGGGTGGTAGAGGTAAGTTTGGTGATATCGTATTTGAAATCGGGCCTGCTGATGAAGAATGGTTGAAAGAAAATCCATTAGGTGGCTTGCAATTTGTAAATGATATTTTTGGAGGAAGTATTCCAAAAGAATTTATCGCTCCTATTATCAAAGGATTTACCAATAGCATGACAACAGGTGTTCTTGCTGCATATCCTATTGTAGATATGAAAGTAAGAGTGTTTGATGGTAGTTACCATGATGTGGATTCTGATGCGATTTCTTTCGAATTGTGTGCTAAACAAGGTTTCCGTGAAGCTGGAAGAAAAGCAAAGCCAGTTTTGTTAGAACCAATTATGAAAGTAGAAGTATTAACTCCTG
>CANFGZ010000221.1 GCA_947446585.1 Chitinophagaceae bacterium
ACTGATTCCTGCGATGAGATCAATATATTCTTTACCATTATTATCCCACATTTTACTTCCTGCTGCTTTTACAATATTAAGGCATAAAGGCGCGCCTGAGGTTTGTCCTACATGCCTTAAAAAAAGTTCCCGGTTTGTCATAATAAAAGCAATTTCCTGTTTTAACAAAATAATAAATGATTCTTATTATTGTATTTTTATGCAAGTTAAATTATTGGGGTTACATCATTTAAAAATTACCTTACGGTTTTCTGTTTATTTCACAATAAAAATATAATTATGGCTTTTATTTTTCCAGTAAACGGCGTCAGCCCAAAAATGGGTGAAAATTGTTTTATTGCACCCAATGCAACTATTGTTGGAAACGTTGAAATGGGCGATGAATGCAGCGTTTGGTTCAATGCAGTCATTCGTGGCGATGTGAATTTTATTAAAATCGGCAACCGTGTTAATATTCAAGATGGAGCCATCATTCACTGTACTTTTGAAAAATGTGGCACTATTATTGAAAATAATGTTAGCATCGGACACAATGCAATAGTACATGGATGCGTTATACATCAAAATGTGCTGATTGGAATGGGATCAATCATTATGGATAATGTTCAGATTGGGAGCAACAGCATTATCGCAGCAGGCGCTGTAGTACTTGAAAATACCATTGTGGAGCCTGGTAGTATTTATGCCGGTGTTCCTGCAAAAAAAGTAAAAAATATCAGTGAGGCAATGATAAGTGGAGAAATAAACAGAATCGCTGGCAATTATGTAAAGTACAGTGAGTGGTTTAAGAATCTGTAAAATTAATTTCTCTGATTGATTTAATTCAAAACTCTTATTATCTTCAGTTGATGAAAAATATTATACTGGCAATTTCAATTTTAGTTCTTTTGAATAGTTGTTCGATTTTCAGATCTCATAAAACAGGATGTCCTACAAGTGGTGCCGCAATTGGAGCAGAGCGTATCGCTTCCGGTGATCAGAAAGCCATAAGAGCAGCTAACAAATCAAAATTCAAAGGAGGAAGAAAGATATATTAGTATTAAAAATTGTTTTTTATTATTTAACCGAACCTATATTAAAACCTAAATTATGTCGTACCAACTAAAAACTAAATCCGGTGGCACAGAAGCCGTCATTGATGACAACTGCGGAATTTCAAAATTTTATGCTATTGCCCACACCTTATCAGAAAAACTTCAAGTCATTTTTCTTAATCAGGTTGATGACAGCGAAACTCTTGACTGGGATTTCAAATATAAAGATCAGTTTCTAACACTTCATTACAATATTTTTGAAGGGGTAAGTATCTTTCCTCAACAAATAAAAACAGTCAAGAATGACAATCAGATTGTTATGGAAGTAGCCCATTTTTTAGAACGCAATGCTTTCTAAAAAATAAAAAACATCAATACTCCTTTTTGTCAATCGATTCTAAAATATTCAGGTAGCTCAAATACCTTTCCATAGAAATGCTGTTTCGTGAATGCGCAACAGCATTTTTTATTGCACATCCTGGTTCATTGATGTGAATGCAATCATTAAACTGACATTCCTGCATAAGCGCTTTCATCTCTGGAAAAAAATGCGCTAATTCCTGTTTCTCCATATCAAATAATCCCAGTTCTCTAATTCCAGGAGTATCTATTATTCTTCCACCAAATGGCAAATCAAACATTTCGGCAAACGTAGTAGTATGCATTCCCTTTCCACTCCAATCGCTTACATCACTGGTTTTTAAATTCAACGCTGGAAATAAGTAATTTATAAAAGTAGATTTCCCAACGCCCGAATGCCCACTGAGTAAGGTGGTTTTATTTGTCAATATCTCTTGAACTTCTTCAAGGCCTTTCTGTGTTTGTAAACTAATTGTTATAATCCGATAGCCAATATCTTCGTACATTTTTTTTACCTGATTAAGTTTCTCTTCATCTTTTTTATTCAACAAATCTATTTTATTGAATACAATGATAGCGGGCACCTGATAAGCTTCTGAGGTTACCAAAAATCTGTCCATAAAACCCAGTGAAGTGCGGGGATCTTTTATTGTGGCAAACAACAAAGACTGATCAAGATTTGAAGCAACAATATGATGCTGATTTTTGTTGTGAGGAGAAACCCTGTTGATGTAATTTTTTCTGTCTGCTATTTCAGTAATTATAGCACTTTCAATATCATCTTCATTTTCAATATTCACAATATCGCCTACTGCGATAGGATTTGTAGAAGTTATGTTGTCAATTTTAAACTTGCCTTTAATGCGCACATTAAAAGGTTGCCCCTGGTCATTTTTTACAATGTACCAGCTGCCTGTTGACTTATAAACTGTTGCACGCATAAGGTATAAGATAAGACACTTTATTTTTTAAGAAAGATATTTTCCAACGATAGGCATTCTTCGTCCTACACCAAACGCCTTAGGTGAAATTCTGATTATCGGACAAAACTGATTTCTTTTGTATTCATTCATGTTTACCATTCTTAAAACTCGATCTACCAAATCAGCATTAAATCCTGTTGCTTTGATTTCTTCAGGTCCTTTGGCTAATTCAATATACTGATAAAGCAAGGGATCAAGAATCTGATAGTCTGGCAAACTATCACTGTCTTTTTGATTAGGTCTTAACTCTGCGCTGGGTTCTTTTATTAAAATATTGTTGGGAATTATTTCCTTATTTCTGTTTATAAATCTGGCAAGTGCATAAACCTGCAATTTGTAACAATCGCCCAATACGCTGAGCCCGCCGGCCATGTCGCCATATAATGTTCCATATCCTGTAGACAATTCACTTTTATTGGAAGTATTGAGTAATACAAAGCCAAATTTGTTAGCTAACGCCATTAATAGATTACCTCTGGATCTGCTTTGAATATTTTCTTCAGCAACACCCGTATTTGTTCCTTCAAAAAAAGGAGCGAGTTCCTCCAGAAAGGCATCATTTATTTTTTGAATAGAAATAGTATGATATGGATTTTGTAGATTTTCACTTAAAGCAATCGCATCAGAAACAGAATGATTACTGGAAAACCGCGAAGGCATAAGCACTGCCGTTACATTTTCATTACCTAAAGCTTCAACGGCAAGCGCAAGCGTAACTGCACTATCAATTCCACCACTGCTACCAATAATCGCTTTTTTAAATCCCATTTTTAAAAAGTAATCTTTAATGCCTAAAATCAATGCTTCATAAATAAGTTCAATATTCAAATCGGAAATTAATGCAGTTTGGTTAACAGCAGAACCTGTTTGATTTTTTGTTTCTTGCTTATATGGCGAATTGATACTCCCATCTGCATTTAAAATAAACGCCTGCAGATCTTCTTTGAAAGAAGCCATGCTTCCACAAAGGATTCCGTTTTTGTCAAAAACTAAAGATGTTCCATCAAAAACTATTTCAGTCTGACTTCCCACTGTATTACAATAAAACATTGGAATACCATATTTAACAACATTAGATTTTACTACTTCTGTTCTGTCTGATTGATGAGTATAATCAAAAGGTGAAGCTGAAATATTAATCATAAAATCGGGCTGCTGTAAAAATAATTTATCCATAGGACAAATTGTATACAGAGGATTTTCTCCAAGATTCCAAATGTCTTCACATATGGTAATGGCGATTTTTTTTCCTTTAAAGTGAATAACATTCCAATCAGAAGCCGGTTCGAAATACCTGTTTTCATCAAAAACATCGTAAGTAGGTAAACAGGTTTTTTGAACAACCTGTTGAATTTCCCCATCATTTAAAAAATAAGCAGCATTAAATAAATCTTTGCCTTTAGACACAGTATTTCTTTGAGGAGCACCT
>CANFGZ010000222.1 GCA_947446585.1 Chitinophagaceae bacterium
ATTGGAAGCCTATCAGCATCCGGACAGAACGTGCTGCCCTCAATTACCGTTAAAAATCTGAATGAAAAAATTATAGTAAGCTGGCTGAATGAATATCAAAAACCCATTCAAAACATCCTTATTCAGCGGTCTTACGACAGTCTAAAAAACTATTCTACAATTGGAACGGTATTAAATCCACAAAATGCCGAAAATGGCTACCCTGATCTTGCTCCACCTTATAATAAAATGTATTATCGACTGGCCATTACTTTTGAAGGAGGAACTTATGAAATAGGCAAGCCCGCCAGGCCTGTGAAAGATATCCCTGAACTGGAACCCATGGATATCAGAAATTACCCTAAAGAAGAAATGACCATAAAAGAAAATACCAATCTGACAACGATTGAAACCTCTAATCTCAAAAAAGATACAGCTGATCTAAAACCGAATAAAATAGAAATAAAAAACAAAAAAGACCAAATCAAAGAAAAAGCGGTAGCCATAATTACTCCAGATTCTTCTCAAATAAAAGCAGCTTCAATTACTCCTAAAAAAATTATCGAAACCGCATATCCCAGTAGCAGAATATTCACTTCAAAACAAAACATCGTTATCATTCACATTACAGATGTTAATTCAAAAAAATATAGTATCCGGTTTTACGATGAAGACGAAAAATTAACTTTTGCAATAAAAAAAATCACAGAAGATTATTTATACGTAGAAAAATCCAACTTTGTTCATGCGGGATGGTTCAGATTTGAAATCTATGAAGATGGAATTCTTTTTGAAAAGAATAAAGTCTTTATCAGTAAGGATAAATCAAAATCGAGTAACTAAAGATTAAGATTTACCTCAAACACCTGTTCAAAATTGTTTTTTATTTTTGCTTTAACCTCATTCATATCTATAGTTTGGCCTAGTTCTTTTTCAAGTGAGGTAACTTGTTTATTTACTATTCCACAGGGAACAATATTATTAAAATAATCAAGATTAGTATTTACATTCAATGCAAATCCGTGCATTGTTATCCAGCGGCTGCACCTCACTCCTATTGCACAGATTTTTCGTTCTTTCCCAGGAATTTCACTTTCTATCCAAACTCCTGTTTCGCCTTTGCTTCTTTCGCCAACAATGCCATACTCGGCGACCGTGCGAATAATAACCTCTTCTACATTTCTCAGGTAAACACCGATATCTGTTTTGAATTTTTCTAAATCCATTATTGGATAACCTACAATTTGACCAGGGCCGTGGAAAGTAATATCTCCCCCTCTGTTTGTTCTGAAAAAATCGATCCCTTTACTTAACATTTCTTCATTGGTGAGTAATACATTAGCAATATTCCCGCTTTTTCCTAAAGTATACACGGTGCTATGCTCACAAAGAATGAAATGATTGGTCGTAGGCAACAGAAATGGATCCAGATTTTGATCGGATTTTCGGGCTTGTGTTTTTATTTCAACATTATGCGATAGCAGTCTTTCCTGATAGTCCCAGGCCGACTTATAATCGATTATTCCCAGATCTGTAAATATTACCTGTTGCTTATCCAATCCTTTAATTTAATTTGCAAAGGTATTTTTTTTATCGATTAAGAAATCGTCATCTTTCAGGATTACATTTAAATGATTTTTTGACTAAACACGGAACTAATTTTCTTTAAAAACTGGAACAATAATTTTTATACAAAATGAATAACGAAATAGAAGAAGATTTATCAGAATCAGAAGAATTGTATGAGAAATTATCGCTGATTATAGACAAAGGCCAGGAACCTTTGCGTATTGATAAGTTCTTAATGGCAAGAGTTGAAGGCGCAACCAGAAACAAAATTCAACAAGCCATCGAAAACGAAATGGTGTTGGTGAATGATGCTCCAATTAAAAACAATTATAAAATTAAAGCAGGTGATCATATTTTAATTTTAGACAATAAAAATCCGGAAAGTTCAGAAATTGTTCCTCAGGATATCCCTCTAAACATCGTTTATGAGGATGATGATCTTTTTGTAATAAACAAACCTGTGGGCATGGTTGCACATCCGGGAAGTGGTAACCCAGATCGCACTTTACTTAATGCGGCGGCTTTTCACTTGAAAAAACAAACTCCCGAATTAGATGACATTTCTCTCCCAAGATATGGACTTGTTCACCGAATCGATAAAAATACAAGCGGTTTGATGGTCATGGCTAAAACGCAAAAAGCCATGAGTGAACTCGCCAAGCAATTTTACGATCATACCGTTCACAGAAGATATGTAGCCCTTGTTTGGGGAAATTTTGAAGCCAATGAAGGTACTATTGTTGCTCATGTTGGCCGACATCAAAAACTCAGGAAATTATTTACCGCTTATCCCGAAGGGGATTATGGTAAAGAAGCCATAACCCATTACAAAGTATTGGAACGGTTTAATTATGTAACACTTGTGGAATGCAAACTAGAAACTGGAAGAACTCATCAGATCAGAGTACACATGCAGTATATAGGACATCCTTTATTTAGTGATGATTTTTATGGAGGCGACAGAATTGTAAAGGGTACTGTTTATACTAAATATAAACAATTCGTCGACAACTGTTTTTCGATATGCCCACGGCAAGCCCTACACGCAAAAGAACTCGGTTTTATACATCCCACTTCCAAAGAAAATACATTATTTACTAGCGATCTCCCTGAAGACATGAAATTACTTATTGAAAAATGGAGAAAATACAGTCAGTTTAAAAATGCAGAAGAATAATAACGCAGACAATTTTGGACCAGATCCCGAATTACTGATTCAGTTAATGACAATGAAAATGCCATTCGGAAAATACAATGGGACTATTTTGAGCAATCTTCCGGTAAGCTACCTCGAATGGTTTAATCGAAAGGGTTTTCCTAAAGGGAAACTGGGCGTTCTATTGCAAACCATTTATGAAATAAAACTGAATGGGCTAGAATTCTTATTGGACGGGCTAAAAAGATAATTTTTCTTTACCCTATTTACTTATTCAAAGTCAAATAAAGTTGCTGTAAAAACGCCTCTCTCCCGTTTTTTAAAAATTGCTTTCCAATTGCCGTTATATCTAATTAATGAAGGCACCATTAAGTTTTTGAATTGAGTCATCTGCACTTCCATGTTTACGTTGAAGTCGTAAAAACCTGCATCATAACTCAATGAATAATTCCTTGCCACCACTTCAAATGTACTGTCATTAAACCATGTTGTCATTTCATCAAGCATTACATCATTTTCTTTTCCAGGCTTTACTTTTTGTTTAAAAACAAAACAACTTGTTTTATTGTAATAATCCATATCAATAGATAGATCATAATTCTCAACTACTCTATCATCGAATATGGCTGTCTTTCCACTTATAAATGGGAGCCCGGATATTTTTTTACCAGGATTAAAGAATAACATTTTCAATTGCTCTTTATGTTTTTCCAGCCCTTTTTTTTCTTTAACTGAAAAATGCGAATCACCTACAATGTTATTTTCGCCACAAACTTTACCTGAAGTAAAAAACAATGAAGCATACAATTGAGCTGTGTAATAATTATAATTTTGCTCGAGGTCATAAAAATTTTCGGAATGCTCTTCTTCAATAGTTTGCATAATTCTGCAATCGTTTTGTCTTATTTGTTTAGTCCTGCTGTGTAAATAATCAATTTGATTTTTATTATTGCCAAACATTCTAATGTCATTGATAGCACTGTATCCAAGAATTCTGATATTTTTAAAGGCTTTATAGAAACTCGTATCCAACTTTACTCTTTCAATAAAAGAGGGCACATTTAGTTTCGTATCAATAATTACAGGAGAAAG
>CANFGZ010000223.1 GCA_947446585.1 Chitinophagaceae bacterium
GGGAAATTTCATCAAAATTTCAGATTAATACGGGGCTGCGTTACAGCATGTTCCAGCAAATCGGGCCTTATAAATTATATAAAACAGATGTTGCCGGAAACAGAACTGACAGTACCGTCTTTACCGGAGGCAAACCGGTAAAGACTTATGGCGGATTAGAGCCTAGATTAACCATGCGTTATTCAATAAATGACGAGACCTCTATAAAGGCATCGGTTACCCGAAACTTACAATTTATTCATTTGGTAAGTAACTCTGGAACAACATTGCCTACTGATATTTGGGTGCCCAGCACTTATAAAGTAAAGCCACAATTAAGCTGGTTGTATGCTGCCGGCCTTTTTAAGAACTTCAAAAATAATATGTTTGAAACTTCTGTAGAAGTTTACTACAAAGACATGCAGAATCAAATTGAATATAAAGAAGGCTATACTCCTAATTCACTGGATGATACTGAAAACTCATTTGTATTTGGAAAAGGTTGGAGTTACGGATCTGAATTTTATATCAATAAAGCCAAAGGAAAATTAACCGGATGGATTGGTTATACATTAAGCTGGACTTGGAGGAAATTTCCTGATCTTAATTTTGGTGAAAAATATCCGGCTAAGTACGACAGAAGAAATGATTTGAGTGTTGTAGGCATGTATGAGTTGAATAAAAAATGGAAACTTTCGGCAACATTTGTTTATGGAACAGGAAATGCAGCAACCTTGCCACAAAGATTTTATATCATTAATGGTGTACTCACTCAAGAGTATAGCCGCATCAATCAATACAGATTGCCTTCTTATCACCGTCTGGATGTTGCAGCGATATTAACTCCAAGGAAAAACGAAAATCGCAAGTGGAAATCAGAATGGGTATTCAGTGTTTACAATATCTACAATAGAAAAAATCCATATTTTATTTACTTCGATCAGACAGGAAGTGCATTAGACGGATCATTACAAATACAAGCCAAACAGGTTTCGATTTTTCCAGTGATTCCTTCGGTTACTTGGAATTTTAAATTTTAATTTTTTACCGCAGAAAGAGAGGATGACGTTTTTCAATTAGCGAATTTTGACATGGAATCTAATGAGTGATTTCTGTCGAAAGATTTATTTTGTACTTATAATTTAAAACTTACTTTTTAATCAGCGACGAATAAACAGTATAAACAACAGGCACAAACGTAGCCGCAATAATTAAAAAAACAAACTCAATGCCCAATTGATAATTTTTAGCATAAGCCCCCTTTATTTCTGTAATAAGGATATAGGAGAATAGTAATGAAAGAATAAATTGAAGATACCTGATTAATCTTGTGGCCATTAAGTATTGTCGTTCTGCGTTGGCTTCAGTTATTTCTGCCATGTAATTAAATTTATGCGGATATCGGTTTAGAAATCTCAACAATAAAGTAATTAAGGTTACTAATATTGGCAAAAAGAAAATAGTTTTTTTTGAGCCAAATCCATCTGCATGTCCATCAGAACCAAAATGAACAGGAATGATTTGGGGAAGTGATGAGTAATGATAGAAACAATAGCTCCACATAAAAATGATAGCTGCTAAAGCAAAAAATTCAAAAATAAAATCGATTGGTTTATAATGCAGTTTTAAAACTGGTCTGAAATATGCTTTCGACATAAAACAAAAATACTATTTTGGAGATTTATGTACAAAACGAATAACCCCGCTTTTTTCCAAATCTGAAGTAATTCTAACTTCATATCTGTTCGGCCCGTCAGTAATAATCATCAATGCCGTATTAGGAGGAATGGTGCCTAGATTTTCAGCATACATGGTCAGTTCATTTATTGAATTATCATTCTCCACATTCAGTGTTAAACTGATGGCCTTTGTTGTTAGCCTTTTATTGGAAAGCAAAAGTTTATCGTTGTAAAATAGTGAAATGCTGTCGCCGTCTACTTCTCCATTATCATATAAATCAATTTTAATGATTCGGCTGTCTACTTCTATTGTTTTTAAAACGGTATTTTTTCTTTTTTCTAATTTGGGCTCAGATGATTTTTCGATATCAGGAACATTAGCTTTTGATTCACTGTCTGCAGAAACAAAGTTATCGTTTTTAGGTACCATCTCTTTTACCTCATACTGAGATGAGATTTTACTTTTATTAATATCTTTTACCGGATTAGTTTTTACGTTGGGGTTAACTTGTTTTTTAATGATACTCGAATTGGGTTTAGTAACAGATGAAATTGAATGGCTATTTTCTTTTATCGGATTAGTTTTTACTGTGGGTTTAACTTGTTTATTATTGATAACCGAATTGGATTTAGGTGTGGATACCTCTAAGTCATTTTTTTCCTTGCTCAGTTTTGAAAAGGCTTTTGGATAAGTACTAGACAAGGATCTTTTAGACAGTGTGGTATTACCAAATCCACAGTTGCCATACTGATTAGGAGCAGGAATCCAGTTCCCTTCAAGGGTTTCCGTATCGCCTTTTTTAAAGTAAGTTAGTTTATGAATCTGAAAACAATTACGATTCTCGCTGGGGATATTCGTTTTTATTCTTTTTATTTCCTTGATTTCTATGTATTTATTTTTTGTTTCTATAGTACCTTCTACTTCACAAATGGTATAATATCGTTTCCCATTTTCTGTAAAATAAGTGTAAGAAGATCCGTTTACTTTTTTGCCATTTACATCTAGTTCCAGAACGTAATCACATTTATCACCCAAATAATTTCTTTTTGAAGAACTTTTGTCGATGAATTCTCCTTTCCATTGGCCATTGAAATTCTGAGCAGATGTGTATTTTATTGAAATAATTGAAATGAAGAGAAAGAAATATTTGTACATTTTTGAACCTTATTTTGACCTCACAAAAATAATAATGATTTATTCTTCAAAATATACATTTATGGTAAACAATTAGCCAAGAGTTCGTTAATTTTGTTTTTCAAAAGAAGAACAGCTATAAAAACATGATAAAGATTACATTACCCGATGGTTCAGTGAGAGAATATGTTTCGGGTTCAACAGCCATGGATGTGGCCAAATCAATCAGTGAAGGTTTGGCGAGAAAAGTTTTAGCAGCAAGTATTAACGGGGAAGTTTGGGATATTACCCGTCCAATTGATACCGACGCTTCATTAAAATTATTAACCTGGGATGATGCAGAAGGGAAAAATACTTTTTGGCATTCCTCTGCACACTTAATGGCAGAAGCCGTTCAGGATAATTTCCCTCATGCTAAGTTTTGGGTAGGTCCGGCTTTGGATAAAGGATTTTACTATGACATTGATTTGGGAGATTCAAAAATGACAGAAGAAGATTTGGCCGTTCTTGAAAAAAAGATGAACGAATTTGCCAAGCAAAACAATCCATATTTACGCAAGGCTATGCCTAAAGCTGATGCCATACAATACTTCTCAGATAAAGGGGATGAATACAAACTCGATTTATTGAGCAATCTTACAGATGGAGAAATTAGTTTTTATTCGCAGGGAAGTTTTACGGATTTATGCAGAGGCCCTCATATTCCATCAACAGGTTTTATAAAAGCCATTAAACTAACCAGTGTTGCCGGCGCATACTGGAAAGGCAATGAAAAAAACAAACAACTTACCAGAATTTACGGAATCACTTTTCCTAATCAAAAAGAGCTGGATGAATATCTTGTAATGCTCGAAGAAGCTAAGAAAAGAGACCATCGTAAATTAGGCAAGGAGCTGGGCATTTTCACTATGGATGACATGGTAGGCCAGGGCTTGCCTTTATGGTTACCCAATGGTGGAATTATTATTGAGGAGCTTGAAAAACTGGCAAAA
>CANFGZ010000224.1 GCA_947446585.1 Chitinophagaceae bacterium
GAATTTTAAATTGGCATCTACCGAAGGGGTTAGAAAGGTTTTATCTTTTCTTGCTTCTTCAAGAAATTTAGGAATAAAAGTTTTCAACTTTTCGAAATCTAGATTTTGTAAAATAAATTGAACCGGCAGAGCTCCGCGCGAACTGAGCCCTACAGAAATAGTTTGTTCCTGTATTGCAGCTATCCGAATTTGATTGAACTGAGGAAGTTTTTTAGAAATATCTTTTGCAATATCTGACTGAGAGCGCGCTCTCTGTGAAGGGCTTATCAGTTTTACTCTTCCAAAACCTGAATTAACACCAGTGCCTGCAAATCCGGGTATCGCAGAAAAAACAAAATCTTTTTCAGGAATTGAATCGTAAAGGAAATTAACAAACTTATCTCCGGCGTCTACCATGTAATCATAACTGACTCCTTCAGGACCTGTCATTAAAAATCTTACTGTACTCTTATCTTCCAAAGGAGCGATTTCACTTTGCAGATTATTCATGAAATAATAAATCAATCCGATGCAGATTAAAACAATCATCCAGGCGAACCATCTTATTTTCAAAAATCCTTGCAGCAATTTTCTGTACCCATTTTCCATCCCTTTAAAAAAAGGTTCCGTTGCATCATAAAATTTGCCGTGCCCTTGTTTTTTCCTATTGAGCAATACATTTAATACGGGTGTTATTGTTAAAGAAACAAGTGCAGATATCAATACGGCCACAGATATCACCACACCAAATTCACGAAACAAACTTCCCACAAATCCCTGTAGAAAAATCACCGGAAGAAAAACCACCGCAAGGGTTATAGATGTGGAAATTACTACAAAGAAAATCTCTTTACTGCCTTCCAATGCTGCTTTACGTATGGGCAATCCTTCTTCTAGTTTTCTAAAAATATTTTCGGTAACCACAATTCCATCGTCCACCACCAAACCTGTTGCAAGCACAATTGCCAGCAATGTAAGAATATTGATACTGAACCCTGCAATATACATGATAAAGAAAGTTGCAATCAAAGAAATGGGAATATCAATAAGCGGGCGTACTGCAATTAAAATATTACGAAAGAAAAAGAAAATTACGAGTACTACCAAGCTTAAAGAAATAAGCAAAGTGTCTGCAACTTCGCGTATGCTTTTGCGAACGTTTTGAGTATTATCGATCAGCGTAGTTAACTGTATATCATTATTCTGACTCTTTTTGATCTCGTCGATTCTCTTATAAAATTCATCTGCTATTCTAATATAGTTGGCGCCAGGTTGTGGTGTAATTGACACCCCCACAGCATTTACTCCATTTAAATGCCAGCTAAATTCTTCCGATTCAGGACCCAGTTCTACTTTAGCCACATCATTTAATCGCACAATCCCGTCTGCATCTTGCCTCAGTATTATATTTTTAAAATCTTCCTCAGTAAGTAATTTTCCAAGCACCTTTATGGTAAGCTCTGTTGATTTGCCATAAAGTTTTCCGGAAGGCACTTCTATATTTTCTTTATCCAAAGCATTTTTAATGTCGCTAAATGAAATATTGTACACATTCATCTTTTCGGGATTGGTCCAGATACGCATAGAAGGCCTCTTTTGACCAAGAATATTCACGGAACTTACTTCCGGAATAGTCTGAAGTTTTTCCTGAAGCACATCCTCTGCATATTCACTCAGTTCCATCAAACCCTTACTATGACTTTGAACACCAACCAAAATAATAAAATCACTATTGGCATCACTTTTGGTAACAACTGGAGGCGCATCCACATCCTGAGGAAGGTTTCTTAACGACTGACCTACTTTATCACGAACATCATTAGCCGAAGACTCAAGATCTTCGCCTAAATTGAATTCTATATTAATATTACTTTTTCCGTTGGAACTTGATGAGCTAATAGAACGAATCCCAGGAATACCATTAATTACTTTTTCTAAGGGCTCTGTAATCTGACTTTCAATAATATTCGCATTAGCACCTGCATAAGAAGTGGTTACATTTATTACAGGCGGATCGATTGCAGGATAATCTCTTACTGCCAAGAAAGTATATCCTACGATGCCAAACAATGCAATTGTAATGTTCAGAACCGTTGCAAATACTGGTCTTTTAATTGAAAATGCAGAAATATTCATACCTGAAATTCTTGAATGCTGAGTTTATTAATTTTCAAATTGACAATTAATGCAATTGAATATTTAAAAAAATCAGAATTATTTATTAACTAAATCTTCGATTTTTTTTACCGACCTAACGGCAACCATTGACTTAGGCTTTACAAATAAGACGCCTGAAACTACTACAGAATCTCCAACATTAACTCCGCTGGTAATTTCAACTCCAAATGAAGATCGAATGCCTGTTTCTACTTTTACGATTTCCCCCTTACCTTCTTTTACTAATATGATTTTTTTAGATGTAGCATCAGGAATGATCGCATTGGTAGGAACGATGATGGATTGAGTATTGCCCCCTGCTTCAATTTCAACCTTTACAAAACTTCCTGGCCTCAGTTTTACATTTTGTAATGCCGCCCTTACTTTTATATTTCCCGTAGCGGTATTTATTTGTGATTCTGATGCTATGATTTTTGCTATAAACTTTTCATTATTGTCTGCTGTTATAACCACTTCCTTCCCTTTGGCAATTATTTTTTCATACATCTGTGGAATTGCAAAATCAACTTTCAGCGTATTGATTTGCTGTAATGTTGCCAAAACAGATTGATTGGTTACATAGGCACCGGGGCTTAACATTCTCAATCCGAGTATACCTGTAAAAGGAGCCTTTACAATAGTTTTGTCAATCTGTGCATTGGTAAGTTCTATATCCGCTTTGATGTTGTTGACTGTGTTTAATGCGATATCATAATCTGCCTGATTAACCCCATTAATGGCCAGTAATTTCTTTAACCGTTCTTCATTTTTTTGAGCAAGCAATAATTGAATTTTGCTTTTAGATAATTGAGCTTGTAATTCAGCATCATTGATTTTTGCTAGAACAGTACCTGCTTTTATTTCGGCACCATCAGGAATATTTAGATAGGTCAGCCGCCCACTTGCTTCGGAATGTAATTCTATGTTTTCATTAGCCAAAACAAACCCATTAACTACTATAGAATTATTAACAGGCTGCATACCTGCAATAATAACATCCACAATTACCGGAGGTGGTGGCCCTTGTTTTTGAGTTTCACTCTTTTTATTACTGCAAGAGATTAAAAAAAAGCAGGAGATTAAAAAAGTAAGAAAGAATTTATTTAATACTTGGCTCATTAAGTTATAGTAATGATTAGGGAGTAAAAGTAAACATTATTGGAATAAATAATGATAAATTAAGAAGCAGAACTACCTGCCATAAAAGAATGAAATCATATACTTACATTGTGAATTAGATAATGATCAGGAATATAAAGAACAAATGAACTGGTAAAATAACCAGTTAACCTGTCACCTCATATATTTTCATCAAGCCAGATTTATTTTTAAGACTCACCTCGCCTATAAATTGGCAGCTAAAGGAGTGTTTCACTTTTTCGTAACAAGTTTCATTGATTACAATTTGTCCGGGTTTAGCTGCAGTTTGTAAGCGTTGAGCGGTGTTAACTGTATCTCCGATTACGGTATAATCCAATCTTCTTAAACTGGCAGCGCCAATATTACCGGATATCATCTCGCCACTGTTGATGCCTATAGAAACCTGAGGAACAAATGAGGCTAAATTTGAAATTTCAGGCAAATTATTCATTTGTTTTTTTACAGCAATACTAACTTCAATTGCGCGATCCAAATGAAATGGGCC
>CANFGZ010000225.1 GCA_947446585.1 Chitinophagaceae bacterium
CTAATTGGTGTGGAGGTATTCCTGACTCCAACACTAATGTGAATATTCCATCAGGGACTTTATTTTCTCCAAAAATTTCTACAGGTTCTGCATCAGTAAAAAATTTGATAATAAGCGCTGGGGCCTTACTAACAATATCCAATCAGACTTTAAATTTATGTGGAACACTTACAAGTACCAGTGGAATTAACTGCACAGCAGGACGATTGAATTTAGCAGCAACAAGTGCAGGTGCTCAAAGTATATCAGGAAGTATGTTTTATAATAATACTATTAAGAATCTAAGAATTAGCAATGCAAATGGGGTGAGCTTTTCCGGAACAAATGATACAATGAAAATATCCGGATTATTGGATTTCGGAACCAGTAATGCAACCCTTAATACCAACAGTAAACTTACTATGTTATCTTCTGTTTCTTCTACTTCCAGTATTGGTGACATGACATCAAATGGAGTTTATTCGGGTAATAGAATTATTGGAAATGTAACAGTGGAGCGATGTATACCCAATCACCCTAAATCATGGAGATTTCTTTCTGCTCCTACAGTGGGTCAAACTATAAAAGATGCCTGGATGGAGGGGAATAGTTCACTATCTAATTCAACGCATCCTGGTTATGGTACTATTATTACCAGTAATCTTGCAGGGGCAACTACTACTTTAGGATATGATATATATACACCTGCCGGATCAACACTGAAAACTTTTAATGCAACAACAGGAAACTGGGAAAGCGTAACTTCTGCTTACAATTCGATATCTAACACAAAAGGATACATGATATTGGTAAGAGGAGACCGATCAGTTACTGCATTTAATCAGGCTCCAACTTCTACCATACTAAGAACTACGGGTCAGTTATATACTCCGATTGATAATCCGCCATCAACGATTTCAGTTCAGGCTGATAAATACGAATCCGTAGGAAATCCTTTTGCAAGCACAATTGACTTTTCTAAATTGAACAAATCTGGTGGTATTCAAGATGTTTTTTACACCTGGGATCCGGATTTAACAACATGTCAGACTTCTGCTTATGGGTTAGGGGGTTATCAAACTATTGTCAGAGATGGTGATGGATATTTGGTTATACCAGGCGGCGGAAGTTATTCAAATGGCAATATAAGTATTCCATCAGGGCAAGCATTTTTTGTACATGCTACTGGTACTGGCGGACAAATATCATTTCCTGAAAATTGTAAAACTAATGATACGACTGTAGTCGCAAGATCATATTCCATGACACCAAAATTGAAACTCAATTTTTCTGTGATTTCAACAGGATCTGCAGTTTTACTGGATGGTGTGGCTTCTCAATTTGATAACGATTATACCATTAATGTAGATGAGACTGATATTTTAAAAATAGGAAACAGCACTTCTGAAAATATTGGGATAATGAGAGATTCAAAAAGATTATCTCTGGAAAGAATGTCTGAAATTGGAACATCAGACACGGTGTTTTATAATTTAGGTTCACTTAGAAGACAAACATATCAGTTTGATTTCAGTCCTTTTAATTTTACTCCAGGTATAAATTTCGCAAAATTAATTGATAAATATTTATCAACAGTAACTGCGGTTAGCCTAGACAGTAATACTACTTTTCAATTTACTGTTAATAATGATGCTGGTTCTTATGCTGCAGATCGTTTTTATCTTATTTTAAATAAGTTGTCTACACTGCCTTTAACATCAATAAATATTTTAGCAGAGCGAAAAACAAATGAAAAAGTTACAGTAAAATGGAGTTCAATAAGTGAAACAGATGTTGATCATTATGAAATTCAGCGCAGTACTGATGGCCAAAATTTTATTTCATTAGCGTTGATAACAAAAAGCCAAATAAATTCCCAGTCACTTCAATACATTTTTGAAGATAATCTAGCCGGACCTAAATTGTCTTTTTACCGAATAAAAGCTTTTGGAATTGATGGGGCAATTAAATTCAGCAATATTGCAAAAATTGGAGCGGTAATAGTAGGAGAGAATATTTCAATCCATCCTAATCCTGTTTTAAATAAAGAAATAAACATATTTTTTAAAAATGATGAAATTGGAGATTATACTATTTCAGTGTATTCAAGTAACGGAGCTTTAATCAAAAAAACAACAGTTCATCTGCAAAATACTAATGATCATATATTTTTGAAATTAACTGAATCAACTTCACCTGGGCAATATCAAATTAAAATAAAAGGACCTAAAAGTAAATTAGAGGTCATTTCGGCAACAATTTTATAACGCTAATTGTAGTTAATGGTTCCTCTAAATCATTGAATTTCAACCTCAAAATACTTTTTAAATTATTGTAAAATGTTTATTAGAATAAAGCATAAAATTACTTGCATTTAATTTTATTATTATTTACTTTTGTATTGGTTATTGAGTTAAGCGCTAACCTTAATTCTTAACAAAACCCTCTAAGCCTTATTTAATTTTAACCTATTGAATAGTAAGAGGTATATCGAATTAATCCTCCTTCTCTGAAACTTACCAAAGTATTTAAAATCCATTCTCTGAAAGGCTAATTAACAATTAGTTAAAATAAGAATTATAGTATTGCAAAATATTTAACCCAAAGACACCCTCCTCATTTTCTTTGATTCGTCAAAGTTTATGAAGAGTAATAAAAAAAGAAGAAATGGATTTTAAACACGTACCCTCTAACCAACTAACGATGATTACACCTTACAAAAACAAAATAACCATTGCGTTATTTTTTGAAAGATTAATGTCTTTCTTAGCAGGTATTTTCATATTTACTATTTTAACTTCAAGCTATTCTTTTTCTCAAACAACACAGTCGTTTACTACCTCATCAACTTGGATTTGCCCGGCTGGGGTTACTTCAGTAAACGTTCAATGCTGGGGTGCTGGTGGAGGTGGTAGTTCTACAAATGCTACAGGGATTCGTGGTGGTGGTGGCGGTGGTGGTGCTTATGCAGCAAATACGGCAATTGCAGTTACTCAAGGAACTACTTATACTGTAACTATAGGATCAGGCGGTGCTGCAAATACTGCAGGAGGAGATACCTGGTTCTCAACCGCAACAACAGTAATGGCTAAGGGTGGCGGAGGAGGTACTAATAATACCGCTACTCAAGGTGCTGGTGGATTAGCTAGTGCTTCATTTGGTGCTACTAGATTATCCGGTGGTAATGGAGGGACAGGTTCTTCAACAAATTCAAATGCGGGTGGTGGAGCTGCTGGTGCATTATTAGCCGGCGGAAATGCAACTGGTTCAACAACAGTAGGACAAGGAAATTCAGGAATTACAAGTAATCCTGGAACCGGCGCTGCAGGTGTTGCAGCAGGTAATGTAGGTTTGATTGGTGTTAACTACGGCGGCGGAGGAAGTGGAAGTTTTAGCAACAGTACAACTGTTAGGGCTGGGGGTGCCGGAGCGCCTGGATATTTAACCATCACCTGGACTTGCCCAACTTACGCATTAACATCAACAACGGCAAACCCTGTTTGTATTGGAACTGCAACTAATATTACTTTAAATGGTTTGGCTGCTGCTTTACCAGTGGGCACCTATACGGTAACGTATAATTTAAGCGCTCCAAATCTTGCATCAGGTTTAACCACTTCAATGACGGTTTCAACAGCAGGTACGGGTAGTTTTTCAATTGGAGCATTGGCTTCTTCAGGAACTACAGCTATTACTATTGTTTCTTTAAAAACAGGAGGAACAACAGGGTGCAGTTCAACATTAAATGCTAACAACAC
>CANFGZ010000226.1 GCA_947446585.1 Chitinophagaceae bacterium
CCACTTGGAATTTTCATCGTCCCAAATGGCGCGAACTTCATGATTATTAAAAAAGCGGATGGATATTTTCAATTGTTCCTTTTTCATTCACGGTATGCATTTTCAATATTGCCTTGTCTTATCATTTCAATACCACCAAAATATGTCGGCTGTATATTTTCTTACGGCATAAATAATCAAATTGTCAATACAAGTTAATTAAAAATGGGAATAAAGATTTTGAATTTTATTTAGCGCATAAAATGACATTCACATCTTCCAAAAAGAGCGAACTCCCGGTAATCATCGCGACATTACTTCCAAAATGACAATCCAAAAACGGATTGTCATTTTGGTTTACAATACACTCTTTTCTGAATTTTAAAAATCGTTATAATAAATAAAATAAGACTTGAATCACAAAAAATGATTTTCATTATCATATAAATTCAATGAGACCATTCATACATTCGATAATATTAATGATTTTGAAAACTAAATTGATAAAAAATGCGAAATCTACTCTATTTAATTGCAGTGATATTTATTGTCCTTTGGGCAGTCGGATTTATTGGATACCATTTAGGATGGTTAATACATATACTGCTCGTACTTGCTATCATCTCTATATTGTTAAGGATTATTCAAGGAAGTCGATTGTAAATACTATCTTATTTTAAATTAATACCAATTAAATCTCCTCTTTTTCTAACCATCTTTTTAAAAACTACAACATGAAAACTAAAAACATCATCAATAACTTGAAATCAATTTTATTATGTTCTGCAATTTTAATCAGCACAATTACTAATGCCCAATACAGCAGTAAAAACAAAAGAATGATTACGGATTCCAGAACTGCGATCAATGCATTTATTAAAACAGATGCTGACATGAAAAAGCTATTCGACAATTCTTATGCCTATGTTGTTTTTCCAAATGTGGGAAAGGGCGGATTGGGTGTAGGTGGCGCATTTGGGAATGGAATCGTTTTTCAAAAAAAGGCAACAATTGGAACAGCAAAGTTATCACAGGTAAGCATAGGATTACAAGCCGGCGGGCAAGGTTACAGAGAGGTTATTTTCTTTGAAAACAAAACCAATTTTGATAACTTCAAAGAAAATCATCTGAAATTTTCTGCTCAAATATCTGCTGTAATTGCGGCTTCTGGAGCTGCTGCAAATGCAAGTTATGCTGAAGGAATATTGATTTTTGCCCAACCTAAAGGAGGATTAATGTATGAGATATCCATAGGGGGACAAACATTTAACTATGAGGAATTTAAATGATGATTATTGAAAATTATATTCAATGAATAATTGCAATTCCCAAAAAAAGTCCAAACTCGGGGCAATCTTCCCGACATTAATTCCAAAATGACAACCTAAATACATTTTCTCTTGAAAGTTTGAAGGGGAATAGCTTTTATAAAAAATTATTTAAAAGATTATCTGCAACCATTCACATTATTGAAATCAATTCCTGTGAATTCAAAAATCACAGGAGTGCAAGTGCCTTGTGTAATCTCTTGTCTATTGCAATTAAACTCTTTGCCAATAGTAATATCTAATGAGTCTAAAAACAATTGCGACGGATTTGTTCCTCCATTTATAGTAAGTGCAGCAGTATCTGACCAGTTTTTAAAAATATAATTATTTCTCACAGTAGTATCATTAGGAGTAAAAGCAAATAATACTTTCCTAGGATTCAAAGCGCAATTACTTTCGTTTGCTGGTGCTATGTCTATTGAAATAATTACAGCTTTCCCTTCGTAATTAATATAGCTGCACTCCACTTCTCTCTTATTACAGGAGAATAAAATGACAATCAGAAATATCGAAATTATTTTTTCAATTTGCATATTATAAAAATAAGTTTTTTTTTGTAAAAAAAATGATGATGCCTTAGTCTTTTGGCTCCCACAATTGAATTTTGTTTCCTTCAATATCTACAATATGAACAAATTTCCCATAATCATAAGTCTCTATTTTATCTAAAATAGTTACGTTTTCTTTTTTTAATTCTTCAACTAAAGCTTCTAAATTATCTACGATATAATTTATCATGAAGTCTTTTGTTGAAGGTTCAAAATATTTGGTATTTTCCGGAAAAGGATTCCACTGGGTAAGTCCTTTTTTTGTACTATCATCATCTTGCCTCCATTCAAAGCTGGTTCCGTATGGACTAGTGTCGAAACCAAGATGTTTGTTATACCATTCGTTAACTGCTTTCGGATCTTTACACTTAAAGAAAATACCCCCAATACCTGTTACTTTTTTCATTTTTATTTGTGCTGTTTTATTGTTATTTATTATTTTATTAAATGCAAATCCCAATAGAAAAGATGAAATTATTATTATTGTTGTTGTCAAAAGAAATTTCTTCATTGTAAATCAGATTTATTTTTTTGATATTAGAATACAATTCATCCCCATAAAGCAATATTATAAAAATAGAGAAAACTGTTTTAATAACAACAAAAGAGCAGACTATAATAATCTGCTCTTTATTTTTACAAATTTCGATTCCTCATTTTTAATAAGATAAACGATTGAATTCCCACTTGACAACCCGATTGAATTATTAATTATGGTGTTGGCAAATCAGTAGTTGCCACAGCAATAATTTGCCCATTAACAATAACCGGAACAGACCTTGTTTTCATCCAAATGTTTCCACCACCAGCATCAAAATAAGGATCAGTCCAAATAGCAACGCCACCGTCTATCGGCTGACGAAGCCATGATTGATCATTAATATGATAAGAGGTATCTGCTGCAAGATCTGTAACTAATAAGCTGTCTCCTGATCTATACCAATAAGGACTTACTGTTGCTAAATGTGCATCATCTAATAAGGTAACTGTAGAACCATAAAAAGTTGTTGAATTGGTCTGCATGTAATTTTTCACCCTGTTAGAAATATCCGCTGAGGTAGGTGGATTCGAAACAAGAGTTGCGACAAAAGCACTAAGAGCCGTTTCTACTGATTGTTCTGCTGTAGGTGCTTGTGTAACTTCATTTTTGCAGGATGAAGTCATCATCATTACTGAAGCAAAAATCAGCATTCCAAAAATAAGTTTGTTTTTTTTCATTTTAATTGATTTGTTTCTAATATTTGGTTTTAAATTTTATACTCGATTTTAAAAAAAGCATTTTTTATTTTTTCGATTTTAAAAATTTCAGTCAAAGTAAGCCAAAACTGCTTAATCAAACTATTTTATCTTTTTTATTTCAATTCAGCATTTCTAAGAAGGGAAAAACAAAAACTCGCATCCTTTTTATTTATTATTTTAATTTAATTTTTTAATATATACCATCAATATCCGACGATTTTATATAACATATCAACTGTTAAGATTATCCTAAAGTTAACTCCATTTCGATAATTACTTACTATTAATTCTAACCTTGCTGAATATTTTTTGGGTTACTCATCAAAAAATAACAGCTCATTAAACCATATTTATCACTTGTTTAAAATCCCCTAATTGCAAAATGAACAAAAGAATTATTTTTTTATCCCTTATTGTGTTTGCTTTGGCATCTTATTTTATTATCAGCTGTACACATCAGCTTCCTCTACCTACACCTGGGCCTTGTCCAAGTATTACGGTAGCTCTAACAGGGGCCAATCCAACTTCATCTGCGGCTAATGACGGCTCAATATCAGCAACAGTTACCGGAGGAGTTTCACCTTATACATATAGTGTAAATGGTGGAGCTTATGGTACGAGTTCAAGCTTTA
>CANFGZ010000227.1 GCA_947446585.1 Chitinophagaceae bacterium
GCATTCAGCGCTCTTATGCCAATGGAGAAAAGGCTTACTACGCTGAAATAGAAGAACGAATAATGAATAGCAAGAACACTAATAATGATTCCGCTGCAAAAAATGGAAAATTTTTCTTATCTCCATCCGGAAAAAAATTATACAGTGGCGGAGGCATCATGCCGGATTATCTAATTAATTCTGATTCTTCTGATATCAGCAATGAAATGGTTTCCCTTTATTCGAAAGGCACCATTAATCATTTTGCTTTTCAATACACTTGTTTAAACAATGATCTTAAAATTAAATATCCTACCTCTAATTTATTTGCCACAACTTTTAATTTTTCAGAGGCCAACTGGAATCAGCTGAATATTGAAATGTTGGCTGATTCAATTGACATTAAAAGAATAAGCGCAAAAGACAAACAAAATATTATTACAGATGTAAAAGCACTTATCGCCAGATTAATTTGGGAGAAAACAGGGTACTTTCAGGTGCTTAATGCAAATGATAAAGCGATAAAAAAAGCATTGGAGATAATAAACTAAACCGCTTTTTTATTTCTCTTTTTAAAAAAATAATAAAACGGAATTCCACTCAACATTAATAGTATGCCAAAGCAGGTTTGTTTTGGCTGATCAATAAAAGTATTGACCATTAATACCAATGAAAATAAAATAAAAATTATAGGCACAAATGGATATCCGATTCTTCCAACTTTCAACAACCCTTTTTTCTTCATTCTGATTAACCCATAGGCTAACATGGCATAAAACAAAAACCCTGCAAACACAATCATATCCGTTAGTGTATCAAAAGTTCCGCTAAAAACCAGGAGGCAACTTATTACCATCGCATATATCAATGCCATATAAGGAGTCTGATATCTGGAATGAATAATCGAAGCTTTAGCAAAAAACAATCCATCTAATGACATTTTATAATACATTCTTGAATAAGTAATCACAATGCCGTTTAACGACCCCAATGCACTAACCAGTATCAAAAAAGAAATTAAAAAATTACCATAATATCCAAACATCATCTTGCTTATTTCGGAAGCAGCAATTTCATTGTTCCCAATAGCAGCCAGTTTATGCAATGGCAGCACTTTCAAATAGGCCATGTTAATTAAAACATACAAAACCATTACAATTGAAATGCCAGTAACAATAGCAATCGGTACATTTTTTTGAGGATTTTTTATTTCTCCAGAAATGAATGCAACGCTTAACCATCCGTCGTAAGCCCAGAAAGCACTTAGCATAATACCAAAGAACAAACTTATATATTTTGAAACAGAAAGATCTTTGTGTACGGTAACTTGTTCCATTTGCGGAGGATCGGATTTGAAAACAAAAAGCCCGCCAATAATAATAAAAAGCAAGCCTGCAATTTTTAAGAAAGTCAATACATTATTAAGCTGAGTACTTTTTTGGGTGCCCATACAATTCAGCCATGTTAAAAACATAATAACAAAGCAAGCAATGATTTTGATATGGAGATCAACATTAAGAAAAGAGCAATTAAATATTGCATTTAAAGATTGAGTAAATAAATAACTCATTGCAGCAACCGATGCACTTCCTATTATAGTGAAACAAGTCCAGCCAAAAATAAATGCTATAAAATTTCCAAAAATTATTCTGATATACTCATATTCTCCTCCTGATTCTGTTGTCAATGTTGCAAGCCCGGATACCGATAATGCACCAAGTATAGTTACAATTCCGGCTACTATCCATGCGGCAATAATAGCCCCTTGAGACAATCCCGAAGACGCCATTGGAGCCACTTTCTTGAAAATGCCTGTTCCAATCATAATGCCAACAACAAGAAGAACACTACTGCTAAGGCCCAATACTCTTTTTAGTATAATTGCTTTTTTATCTGAAACTATTGACATGAAATATAATACTGTATAATTTAAGCATCACAATATACAAATACTGGCAGTTATTAAAGTCAATAAATCTCAAGTAAAAACATCCGCCGATAAGAAAATCATAGCTTCTCTTCATGTTGGCTCCAGTCTAATCCTTCTTTTTCTTCTGTTTCACTGACCCGAAGCGTGGAGTTGATATCTGTAAATTTTAGTAAAAGAAGCGTGCCGAAAAATGCAAATAAAGAAACACCTACCATAGCAGACAGTTGAACTAAAAACAATCGACCCTGACCGTACAACAAACCATCGTAAGTTACAGCAGGATTAATTTTATGACTGGCGAAAACTCCTGTAAGCAACATACCTACAATGCCTCCAACACCATGACAAGGAAAAACATCAAGCGTATCATCAATTGAAGTTTTTGATCTCCATTCAACCATTAAACTACTGATAATGCTAGCCACAGTTCCAATAACAAAAGATTGCGGAATAGTTACAAAGCCAGCAGCAGGGGTAATGGCTACCAAACCAACTACTGCGCCGATACAAGCTCCCATTGCTCCAGGTTTTTTACCTCTAACAGCATCAAAGATAATCCATGTAAAAGCAGAAGCAGCTGATGCTGTTGAAGTTGTTCCTAAAGCAATAGCCGCAATAGTGTCTGCATGAAAAGCCGAACCGGAATTGAATCCTATCCATCCAAACCATAACAATCCTGTACCAAGCAAAACATAAGTTATTCTTGCAGGATTATGAACCGACTCGTTTCTGCTTTTCAAATAAATAGCCCCAGCCAATGCAGCCCACCCTGCACTCATGTGTACAACAACTCCACCTGCAAAATCGAGAACTCCTAATTTAGCTAAAATTCCATCTGGATGCCAAGTAGCGTGAGCTAATGGGCAGTAAATAAACAAACAGAATAAAACGATAAACAGTAGATAAGATTTAAATTTTATCCTTTCCGCAAATGCACCTGTAATTAATGCAGGAGTAATGATTGCAAACTTTAGCTGGTAAAACGCGAATAAAATCAATGGAATAGTAGGTGCAAGCTTCCAGGGAGTTCCATCAATCACATTTCTCATCATAAAGAAAGTTGTTGGATTGCCAATAATTCCATTAATAGAATCGCCAAAAGAAAGACTAAATCCAACAAAAAACCAAATGACAGATATAACTGCCATACAAATAAAGCTTTGCAGCATTGTGCTCAGTACATTTTTTTTGTTTACCATTCCGCCATAAAAAAATGCCAATCCCGGTGTCATAATCAGTACAAGTGCAGTAGAAGTCAACATCCATGCCGTATCAGCCGCATTGATGTTTTGAGCGTTTATGATTTTTGGAGTCTGAGGAAAAATAACAGATAAAACAGCAATCAGCAATAAAATAATAATAGTTACCTGTGCAAATTTTTTAGTCATTGTTATTAAATTTCGTGATGATAAAAGAAAATTTTTTGAAAACCGAATCAAAATTAATATAATCTTCATCTATTTAAAACAATAATTAGTAATTTTCAATCATTTTGTAAATTGTATTGGATTTTTTCAATAGAACAATTCGCAATAACTAATTATTACCTTTGAAAAAATTAAAAAATTTATGTGGTTAAATAACATCCTTGAAACTATTGGCCAAACACCGTTGATTAAACTCAACAAAATCACTAAAGACCTTCCTTGTACTGTATTAGCAAAAGTAGAATACTTCAATCCTGGCAATTCCATAAAAGACAGGATGGCCTTGAAGATGCTAGAAGTAGCTGAACAAGAAGGAAAAATAAAACCCGGCGGTACGATTATAGAAGGCACAAGTGGAAATACAGGAATGGGTTTAGCATTGGCCGCC
>CANFGZ010000228.1 GCA_947446585.1 Chitinophagaceae bacterium
ACAGCTAACGCCTACTCCATGTAAACCACCGGAAACCTTATAAGATCCCTTGTCAAATTTTCCGCCGGCATGAAGTACAGTCATTACCACTTCCAATGCACTACGGTTTTCTTTGGTATGCATTCCTGTAGGAATACCTCTTCCATCATCCTGAACCGTTATGGAATTATCTTCATTTATGGTTACTGTAATATTTTTGCAATGACCGGCTAACGCCTCATCAATGGAATTATCTACTACTTCATAAACAAGATGATGTAAACCTTTTACGCTAATGTCTCCAATATACATAGCAGGCCTTTTTCTAACAGCTTCTAACCCTTCTAGAACCTGAATACTGTCTGCACTGTAGGCATTGGCTTGTGGGATGGGAATTGATTCAATTTCTGTACTCATAATTTCTTCAAAATCGCTTTAATTTTTTACTAAATCACATTTCGGCAAATATATCGAAATTTAAGGGGCTATCCTTATTTATTTCATCTAATTTTTCATGCTTTTTTCTTCTGCCGAAAGGAGTAAAAAATAGATACTTATCTAATCTCCTCAGGATTAGTGGTCTAATAACTTAAGGGTTTCCCAATTGTTTAATAAAATTGGATTTTGGCCATAATTTGCTTTAAACTCTTGAAATGCTTGTGTACCTTTATGTACATTTTTTTATGAATCAGTCAAACCACATTTTAGCCCTAACCAACAAACAATCTTCATTAGAGATTGATGCTGATGTTCTTCAACATATAGAACAGAATATCCCAGGATCTATCAGATATTCAATAAAAAGATACCGCAAAAATGATGTTTGGAACATTCAGGATACCGGAGCCATCCTCTATCATTTCAATAAAATCAATCCCGAAGAAAATTATCTTGAGCTAAGATTCTGTGTTTCAGGGAATTTTTACTGCAAGCAAAAAGCAACAGAGTGTGATTTCTGTAAATTCAGCGCTTCTAATCATTGTGCTGAAAAAATTGAAAGTATCGATGTACTAAGTTTCATTTATTCTCCTTCTTATCTTAAACAGTTTGCCAAAGCTCAAAAAAACGACAATTCACTTAGCGACAAAGTAGTTTCTTTCACTTACCAGCAAGCTTTTACCAAAACATCCCCAGTTTGTTCAAAAACAACCCTGGCTATACAGCAATTACTCAATCATAACTACTCAGATACCAGAGAAAATATTTTCATTAACGCACAAACTCAGCTTATTCTGCTATATACAACAGATAATATGCTGGATGACAGAGATGATACTGTTTTCAATTGTAAATTTTTGGCAAATGAAGAAGATCGCGAAAAAATAATCAAAGCAAGGGAAATTTTATTGCAACATATTTGCGAACCCATTACCATAAAATCATTAAGCAGGAAAGTAGCCATCAATGAATGCTACCTTAAAAAAGGATTCAAAGAAATTTTTGGAACAACCATATTTGATTTTTATCAAAGCCAAAGAATGGAACATGCTAAATATCTACTCTATAATAAACACCTGAGCGTTACCGAAGTATCTTCAATGCTTGGCTATTCTTCAATTTCACATTTCAGCACTGCATTTAAAAAACATACAGGAATCAAACCCTGTGAACTGCTTTTACATTAATTTTTTTTCAGAAATAAAAAAGGCAACATCTAAAAAGATATCACCTTTTTTGTTGAACTCTACAAGACATTTTAACTTTCGCTAAAAAGGGGCGTTTTCAAAAGTTTGATTTTAAAGCGAACTATTTTGAAGATGCAGATTTAAAATGAACAGGAGCAGGAATACTCCCGTAACCTTAATAAAACCTAAACCAGCATCGTAAAAATCTTTTCAGAAATCACGCTCAATAAATCGCTTCTTTTTAAATATTAAAAAGAAACGAAAATTAATTTCTTATGTTTAATAGTGATTTTCTTTGGTTAGCGATTAGAAAGCTTTAATAAGGAACAGCGGATTAAAACACTTAGTATAACAAATTACCAAGCACATTCAATACTTGCGAAAATTGTGCCAAAATATTTTCTTGTGGATAAATGCAGCTTAATCCACATTTTTTAAAAACAAAATCACCTTAAACACTTGCTAGGGTTGAATTCAGGAATCAAATCGTTACCTTCGCAGCCTTAATTTTATATCATTACCACATTTTGAGAAAAGATTTTATGTCGTCTAGATACAAGGAATATCAACAGTTGAATTTACCTGCAATCAGTGAGGAAATCCTCTTGAAGTGGGAAAGTGAACAATCTTTCGAAAAAAGCATCTCCATAAGAGATGGCAAAAAACCATTTGTATTTTTTGAAGGCCCTCCCAGTGCAAATGGAATGCCTGGAATCCATCATGTAATATCCAGAACACTGAAAGATCTGATTTGCAGATACAAAACCATGCAGGGATTTCAGGTAAAAAGAAAAGGAGGATGGGATACTCATGGTCTTCCTATTGAATTGGGAGTTGAGAAACTATTGGGTATTACCAAAGAAGATATCGGCAAGAAAATTTCAGTTGAAGATTATAATAAGAAATGCAGAGAAGTGGTAATGCAATACAAGGATAAGTGGGATGATATTACCAAAAAAATGGGTTATTGGGTTGATTTGAAAAATCCATACGTAACCTTCGAAAGCAATTATATAGAATCACTATGGTGGTGCTTAAGCGAATTGTACAAAAAGGGATATTTATACGAAAGTGTAAGCATTCAACCCTATTCTCCTGCCGCAGGAACAGGTCTGTCATCTCACGAATTAAACCAACCCGGAACTTATAAGGACGTAAAAGATACCAGCGCCGTTGTGATGTTTAAAGTTATTTCTTCAACATTAAGCAGCACTTTGCAGCAAATGTTGGATGAGGAAACTAAACATGAATTTTTTCTGATGGCTTGGACAACCACTCCATGGACATTGCCTTCAAATCTTGGTTTGACTGTAGGACCGGAGATTGAATATGTAATGGTAAAAACTTTTAATCCCTATACTTTTTTACCGATAAAAGTAGTGCTTGCCAAAGCATTAATAGGAAAGCAATTTAAAGCAGAGGGCGAAAATCTTTCTTTTGAAAGTTATAAAGAAGGTGATAAAATAATTCCATGGCAAATTCTTTATTCATTTAAAGGAAAAGACCTTGAAGGTGCCGGCTACGAGCAGCTCTTTTCTTTCGAGGCCAACTCTATCAAAAAAATAACAGCAGAAACACCCGGAGCAAATCCATTTAAGGTTATCGTTGGGGATTTTGTTACCACTGAAGACGGAACCGGAATTGTACATACAGCCCCGGCTTTTGGTGCAGATGATTATAAAGTAGGCAAGAAAAATAATATCGGCATTCTTACATTAGTTGATAAGCAAGGAAAATTTATTGATGGTGTAGGAATATATAGCGGTCGTTATGTAAAAAATTATAAAGACGAAACTGATTATGCGGATGTAAACATCGATCTCTCTGTACAATTAAAAAAAGAGAATCGCGCCTTTAAAGTTGAGAAATATGAACACAGTTACCCGCATTGTTGGCGTACTGATAAGCCAATCATTTACTATCCTCTGGATGCCTGGTTTATAAAAACTACTGCTGTTAAAGACAGAATGGTGGAATTAAATAAAACCATTAATTGGAAACCTGCAAGTACAGGAACAGGTCGATTTGGAAACTGGCTGGAGAATATGGTAGACTGGAACCTTAGTCGAAGCCGTTACTGGGGAACTCCTTTGCCGTTGTGGAAAACTG
>CANFGZ010000229.1 GCA_947446585.1 Chitinophagaceae bacterium
AAATCTTTTATTCATTAGAGCGAGAAACAGAATGAGAGCGAAGAAAAAAGTCAGAACTTCATGATCGCTCTCGCTTTCATTATCGTTCTGACTTTCTGTGCACTTAACTTCCGTGAGTGAGGAAGAAATTCATGATTTCATTCATTTTGCACCATCATTTTGAAGATTTACAACATAATTAGTTAATTTCGAGTATGAGCAATTTTAAATTGGACCGAACAGCTTTTAAGCCACAAACAATGGCGGAAGCAGCCAATCATTCAGATTATTATAAAAAAATGACCTGGCAAGAACGTTTGTCAATAACATCTTTTTTAAATAGTATTGCTTTTAAATTTGATATCAATCATCCTCCTAGAATGAACCGTAATTGCTTTGCTGTAAAATCATTACGTTCAAATGGCTAATATTTTTCACCAGGACTTCAGAGAATTTTTAAGTGCTCTAAATGAAGCAGAAGTAAGATATATTTTAGTAGGTGGATATTCTGTAGTATTACATGGCTATTCAAGAACTACCGGCGATATGGATTTGTGGGTTGAAAGAACTTCAGAGAATTATCATCAGTTAATTAAAGCATTTCAAATTTTTGGGATGCCGGTGTTTGATATGACACAAGAGAATTTCTTGTCACACCCCATTTGGGATGTATTTACTTTTGGCTCTCCCCCAGTGGCTATAGATATTATGGTAAAATTGGAAGGATTACAATTTGAAGAAGTTTTTCAAAAAGCAATCTATTTTGAGGATGATGATTTGAAAATAAGAACAATCAATAGAAATGATTTAATCACAGCGAAAAAGAATGCCGGAAGAGCTAAAGATATTAATGACCTTGAGAATCTTGAATAATTTCTTGTTTGATTTCTGATAACTTTAATACAAAAAGCCATGCAATACATGGCTTTTACTTTTTTTGTTATTTTATAAAACAAGTATTGTCTTTTAAAATAACTGCGTGCACTTAACTTCCGTGAGTGCGGAAGATCTAAAAATCTTTTATTCATTAGAGCGAGAAACAGAACGAGAGCGAAGAAAAAAGTCAGAACTTCATGATCGCTCTCGCTTTCATTCTCGTTCTGACTTTTTGTGCCCACGAAAGGAATCGAACCTTCACACCCTTGCGAATGGCAGATTTTGAGTCTGCTGCGTCTACCAATTCCGCCACATGGGCCTCTCTAATTGGTTACAATATTACATCAATCAACCAATCTATCCAAAATACGATTCAGATATTTTTTCTTATAGTAATAGTCTTTTATTATTTCTAAATCAGATGCTGACGTTTCTGAAGAAAAAGATGCAAGTACAGACCTTATTTCGGTCTCCATTTTATTACCCATTTCGTCTATTTTTTTCTTTACCAAATGGCGATTGTCCTCGTCCAGCATCTCATTAATTTCCATCATTTCCATCAGAAAATCTGGCGATAATTTGTATTTTTCGTCCTCGACCATACCTCTCAACTGTAAAAAATATTCAATCGTTTTTTGTTCATTCTTAAAAATCACAAATGCCTTGTTTACAGCAGATGACATTTCTAGCACCTCTTCTTTCTCGGCTTCGGTAGCATCGGTAAAATAGTCGGGATGAAACTTCTTCTGTAGCTCAAAATAACGCCTCGACAAATCAGACTTATTTACAAGCGGGGCTTCCGGCAATTCAAATAATTCAAAATAATTCATATCTCATCTGCATTTTTTTATTTTTCCATACAGGTTTTCAAAGGTAGGTATGACAATAATAATTTAAAAATGTAAATTGCCGACAAATAAAAACTAATGCTCAAATTCGGACTGATCAGAGAAGGGAAAATTCCTTCGGATAACAGAGTGGCGCTTACCCCAGCTCATTGCAAATTCATTAATAAAACACAAGAAGGAATTGAAGTTATTGTTCAGCATAGCGACTCCCGTTCTTATGCTGATAAAGAATATCAGCGAGCAGGTGTGGAAGTAAGAGAAGATATATCAGAATGTGATATTTTTCTCGGCATCAAAGAAGTGCCGATTGACATGCTGATTCCCAACAAAACCTACCTTTTCTTTTCACATACAAAAAAACTGCAACCTTATAACCAAAAATTACTCAAAGCAATAATTGAAAAAAAAATTACGCTTATTGATTATGAATGTCTGGAACATGAAGACGGGAAAAGAATTATAGGCTTTGGTTTCTTCGCTGGTATTGTAGGTGCTCATAATGGAATGATGGCTTATGGAAAAAAAACGGGCGCTTACCAATTAGAAAAAGTGAATTCAAATAAAAGTTTTCAGGATCTTATTCATACTTATTTCGGGCTAAATCTTCCTCCTGTTAAAATTGCGGTAACTGGCAGTGGCCGTGTAGCTCATGGTATTCTGGAGATCATGAATCTGTTAGGGATACACGAAGTTGAACCAGAAGAGTACCTCGAAAGAACGTTTTCTTATCCTGTATATGTTCATCTTAAAGGAAGAGATTTATATCTGCATAAAGAAACCAATTCTTATCACAGAGATGATTTTCATAAAAATCCTGCTCAATATAAATGCACATTCGAGCCATACATCCCACACACCGACATTTTAATGAACGGCATTTACTGGGATCATGATATTCCCCGATTATTTGAGAAGGAAGCACTGCAAAATCCAAACTTTAAAATAAAAACTATTGCTGATATCACTGATGACATGTATGGATCTGTGCCCTGCAATCTGGGTGATTCCACTATCGAAGATCCTGTGTATGGTGTAGACAAAATGACCATGGAAAAAACAGCTCCTTATTTACCCGATTCCATCGACATCATGGCCGTGGGCAATCTTCCAAATGAACTCCCCCGCGATGCAAGCCGTTATTTTGGTCAGCAATTAATTAAACATGTATTAAAAGATATTATCGACGGCAACAGCTCCATCATCGATAAAGCAACAATCGTGAAGAATGGTGTTCTTACTGAACATTATGGGTATATGAAGGAATATGCGAAATAAAGCCCCCTAAATCCCCCAAAGGGGGACTTTGATTATGTTTTGTTAATTAGTTTGAATTTTCATTGGAGTAGTATTTTTTATTTTTTTGAATTGATTACACCTATGGTAGACTTTGACTATATTTTGTTAATTAGTGCGAAATTTTCATTGCAGCAAAATTTTTCATTTCGTTGGATAGCTTCCCCCTTGGGGGATTGAGGGGGCTAAATAATATCTGCTTAGCAATCCTTTAAACCCATCCGTATAATTCCTCTCCTTATCATGAATACTCATTTCTTTTTCCGATAGCAATTCCACTTCTTTATTAGATAAAAAAATCATGGTACGAAAAAAATCATGGCTAACGGATTGTCTTACCAGCATTTTTTCAAAAACAGTAAATGAATATTTTTTCAGCAGCGATTCAAAATATTCGGCGCGATGAAAAGGCAATAAAACTGCTGCATAACCTAAATCCGACAAATGTTTTTGAATAAACCCCATAAGTATCTCCAGCGTTAACGTACTGTCGTGTTTTGCCGCGTTTTTTTGTTCATTAGTTGAAATCAAATTCTTTTCAAAAAATGGAGGATTGGAGAAAATGAAATCATATTTTTTGTGAGGAGTAAATTGCTGCAATGATATGTTGTGAATCGTTATCTGACTTTGCCATGGCGATGCTGTGACATTCTGTTTTGCCTGTAAAGAAGCATTCTCATTGATTTCGAT
>CANFGZ010000230.1 GCA_947446585.1 Chitinophagaceae bacterium
AATGCTTACATTCAAAGGAAATGTAGCCTTGATAAAATAATAATAAAGTAGCTTTTGTTTTTATGATATGAATAAACAAGGCTTACTTTCTTGTAAGCCTTGCTTTTCAAAAATTAAGAAAATAAAGCTCAGTAAAATATAAATAATTTCTTAAATAATATTTTAAACTATTAGAAAAAAATTAAAAAAATAAATAGTAATAATAATTCCTGATTTTCGTTTAATATATACCGTAACCTAATAACATCCACACCCATGAAACAATTAAATAAATATCTTTTGCTCTATCTGGTAATTTTCGGGAGCATCGATGCAACTGCACAGGATATTCACTTCTCTCAGATATTCGAAACGCCTTTACTGAGAAACCCTTCATTAACAGGGATCTTCTCTGGAGATGTAAGAATTCAATCTGTTTTCAGAACACAATGGAACTCAGTAACTATACCTTATCAAACAACATCATTAAGCGGAGAAGTGAAAAAACATATTGGCAGTGGAGATGATTTCATTTCTTATGGTGGTCAAATTGTTTATGATAAAGCGGGCACCATTGCATTAACCAGCACGCAGATTTTACCTGCGATTAATTACAATAAATCATTAAGCGCTGAAAGAAATATGTATTTGTCTTTGGGTTTTATGGGCGGACTAATGCAAAGAAGTTTTGACAGAAGTAAAATGACTACAAATAATCAATATGATGGAACGATGTTTAATGGCGGCTTGAGTGATGGAGAAAATATCAGCTCATCTTCTTATTCTTATTTCGACGGAAGTGTGGGTATTAGCTTAAATGCTCAGATTGGAGCTAATGAAAACAACAACTTTTTTGCGGGCCTCGCCTATCATCATTTTAATAAATCTTCAAAAATTTCTTTCTACAGTTCGAGAGATCAGGAGATGACTCCCAAATGGGTGGCTTCAGGAGGGATCAGAATCAGTATGACAAATTCATCTTTTTTTACGCTTCAATCTGATTATACTGTACAAGGAAGTTACAAAGAGATTTTGGGTGGCGCCTTGTATTCCTGGAAGCTGGATCAAAATGATGAAAATAAATATATTCTTCATGCAGGTGCTTATATGAGATGGAAAGACGCCATTATTCCAGTAGCTAAACTTGAGTTCCGTCCATTAGCGGTTGCCGTAAGTTATGATGCCAATATCTCTCAACTTAAGCAAGCAAGTAGTGGCAGAGGTGGATTTGAAGTCTCGTTAACTTACCAAAAATCAAAAAAAATAAACAGTAGTATGGAGGCAGTAAGATGCCCCAAATTTTAACCCCCAACAACAATCCTGAGACAGAAAAATCCTGTACTAACAACTAAAGATTTTTGTTTTTATGGATTGTTTGGATAACAGAGGCCCTGCTAATGCGGGGCCTTCCTGTTTTTATCCAATAATATTTTTAATAATTGAACTTTTTTAAAACGCTGGTGTTTATCTTGCAGTTACTAACAAATTAAAACTAAATAAACATGCCTATTCAAATTGGAGATCTGGCTCCGGAAATCAGCCTTTATGCCAACATGAAGGAAAAAATAAACTTAACTGATTACACAGATAAAAAAAATGTCCTGATTTTGTTTTTCCCTCAGGCATTTACCGGGGTTTGCACCAAAGAGCTCTGTATTGTAAGAGATGATTATGCCAAATATGACAACCTTAATGCTCAAGTTTTAGCAATTTCTGTGGATTCGGTATTCACATTAGCAAAATATAAAGACGAGCACCAGATTAATTTCCCTTTGCTAAGCGACTTCAACAAAGAAACCTCTGCCGCTTATGGCTCTATATACGAGTCTTTTACTCCAATGGAAATGAGGGGTGTTAGCAAAAGAGCCGCTTTTGTAATTGATAAACAAGGGATTGTGCAATATGCCGAGGTTCTTGAAAGCGCTGGAGACCTCCCTAATTTTGAAGCAATAAATGAAGTTATTGCACGTTTAGGATAAGAATCTATTTATCATAATCAATGGGTTTAATGCTATTTCAAAAAAAATACATTAAACTTCCATTTTTTTATATTTTTAATAATGTAAAATGTTATATTTGTTTCGTTGAAAAAGATTTTATACATATCAATATTGTGTCTTGGCTTCACCATGAGTTCACTTGCGCAGAGTAAATCTTCAATTGATCAAAGTTATAATCCAACTCGTTTCATCAAGTTTTACCCAAATCCTGCAACAGCGGTCATTAATTTCGATTTTCAAAAAGGCTATGATGCTACCTATTCTCTATTGATTTTTAATTTTATGGGGAAAAAGATTTATGAACTAAAAAACACCCCTTCCCGAATCAATATTAATCTAGAAGATTTTTACAGAGGTATTTACATCTATCAACTTCGCGATAGAAACGGCGTCACTCTGGAATCAGGCAAATTTCAAGTTGTGAAATAAGGCCAACATTAAATTTACTCCCCTATTTTTTCAATTATTTTTTTACTGTGTCAAAATGACTGCATTTATAATATTGGCAAAATGTTTGACAATGTTACATTTGCGAACAAATCTATAAACAATGGAAGAAAACAAAATGCCCCTGGAAGACGAGATGATTGTCAATTCAAGTAATGACGTTGAAATTAAATCTGCACCTGAAGCAGAAGAACTACTTTCTGAAAAACTACAGAAAGAATTAGAAGAGCAAAAAGATAAATACCTCAGACTAGTAGCAGAGTTTGATAATTTTAAACGCAGAACCGCAAAAGAAAGAATAGAGCTGATTCAAACTGCCGGTAAAGAAATTATCGTATCACTTCTTGATGTTCTTGATGATTGTGAAAGAGCTGAGAAACAATTAAAAGAAAATGTAGTCGAATCTGGTCATTCAATTGAAGGCACTTTGCTCGTGTTTAATAAACTCAGATCGATTTTACAACAAAAGGGTCTGACGGCAATGGAAAGTATCAATTCTGATTTTGATGTTGAAAAACATGAAGCTATTTCTGAAGCAGCTTTATCTCCCGAAAAAATAGGAAAAGTTATTGATGAACTAATGAAAGGTTATTACTTAAATGACAAAATAATTCGTTTTGCAAAAGTTGTTGTAGGAAAATAATAACCCACTTCAATCTGATTAAACTTTATTAATTAAAAATTCTGCTTCAAAAAATGTCTAACAAAAGAGATTATTACGAGATACTGGGTGTTTCTAAAACAGCCTCGCAAGATGAAATAAAAAAAGCATACCGTAAAGTAGCTATGCAGTTTCATCCGGATCGAAATCCTGGCGATAAAACTGCTGAGGACAAATTTAAAGAAGCTGCTGAAGCATATGAAGTATTAAATGATGCCGATAAAAAATCACAGTACGATAGATTTGGACATAATGCTTTCAGTCAAAACAGAGGTGGCGGAGGCAGTTATGGCGGAGGTGGAATGAACATGGATGATATTTTCAGTCAGTTTGGAGATATATTCGGAGATGAAGGATTTGGAAGTTTTTTTGGAAATAGAGGTGGCAGAAGAAGCGGACAAGGTGGCGGTAGCAGAGGCAGCAATCTTAGGGTTAAACTAAAGATGAATTTTGAAGAGATGGCAAAAGGCGCCAACAAAACCATCAAAATAAAAAAATACATAAAATGTACAGGCTGCAACGGTAGTGGTGCAAAAGATAAAAACAGCAT
>CANFGZ010000231.1 GCA_947446585.1 Chitinophagaceae bacterium
GAATTGCTTTTGAAAACAACTGAAAAATTCCTGCAGAAAAATTCAGTCTCATTGCAAAAAGATGAATTGATTCAAACCGCTTCTGCAATGCAGTCGTTGCAACTTGCATTGACTATGGACGACAAAAATCTTATTCAGCAAAAAATAGAATCCTTAAACGAGATCTCCCGACCTTATGCAGAGCGAATTATGGATCAGACTGTGTCCGCCGCAATTAAGGGGAAGACCGTTTGATATATATAATTATCAAATAAAGCAAACAAAGCAAAAATACATATTTACTTATATCCATCGCAGAACTTACAGATCCTGGTTTGAAAATGAATTTAATATAATTTTTACCGGGATTAATGGCTATTGCATTAAAAACACCTGCATAAATTATTGGTTTTACATAATCACCATTGAACATGCATTTCCAATTTGGATATAGATTTTGTTGGTAAACAATAGTGTCTTTTTGTCTGGATTCGACAGTAAGTTCTATGAAATTATTTTTAAAATAATTTATCTCTAATTTCGAATATGCAGAATCATTTGTTGAAAAGATGAATGGTTTATAACAGAATAAGCTCAATGAGTCTTTAAAAATATTTTGAGTAGTATTGAGTTCGACAGGATAGAAAGCTTTACTGGTAACGCCAATTTGTTTGTCATAAAAACTCCTGTCTCCTAGAATCTTGTTAAATCTGTCTTCAGCTTTGGTATAAATTCTATAAATCGGAATCTGGAATGGTGGATTTAATCCATCTGGTGTCCTATTCAGCAAAGATTGAACTTCAGATACAGATGATTGTCCTACTCCGGTAAAAGGCACATTTAACAAACAGGCAAATCCTATCTCAATAGCAGATAAAATAATAAGATTTTTATAGGTTCTGCTTTTCACGTTGTTTTTCACAGCACTTAATACTACAAGTTGAATCAATGATTGAAGCAACAGAATATCAAAAAAACTGATAGTATCAATGAGTAATTTTAATTTTCCAACTATGCCAGAGCCTCCGATAATAGAATTTAAATTCAAGAAAAAACTATTCTTAGAAATGATAATGCCTATAACACCAATGCCTATAAATAAATAATGAACCATTTTTAGACTTAAAAAAATCTTGCTGAATTTATTATCATAATTTTTTTATCGACGATATACTTATCAATGCTCAATGCACCGAAAAGAATCATTGATGTAATTGAAAAAATCATAAATTCTCCTGATAATCTCACATAGCCGATAAGGGGAAGCAAATTATAAGTTAAATAATTTATGATGCCACCTAATGAAATCAATAAAAAGAATAGTGCTGTGTAAAGAAAAAACTTTTGATGCGCTGTTTTCTTGTTTAACAATCCGTAAAGGAAAAAAACAAACAATGTCAGTCCAAAGTAGGCACTTCTCATTGAAATATCAGTTCTAAAAAACGCATCTGCTTTTACTATTGATAAAGGAAGAAGCAAAGAGATAATGCTTTGCAAAGAAAAGGGGTTGATGATTGATGCAATATCTTCAAGTCTCTTACCTCTTGTCATGTGAGGTATTATATCGGAATAGCCTGAGATTAATCCCAGACTTAAAATTAATAACAGTCCAAACATCCATCCGTTTTTCTTTAAGAATGATATTGGTGAGAAACTTTCACCTTCAACTGATTTCTTATTAAAATAAAAAAACAAAATGTAAGCAGTAAAGAAATAAATGCCGCCAATAATTAGGCCGGGATGAGCACTGGAGAGAAACAGATAAAACAATAAACTGCAGACAATATTATTTTTCAGACTAAACTTGTTTATAAGCTGGTTGTATCCCCAGAGGCACCAGGGAATAAAAGCCGCGCCGCTGATCCAATTGAAATGCTGAAGATGTCCAACCATATAACCAGAACACATAAAAGCGAAACCTGAGAGATAAGAAACAGTTTTTGTTAATATAAAAGTCCGGCATAACTGATACATTCCAATCCCAGATATAAATAAATAAAAAAGCAACTCAATAGTAAAACTATAGGCATTGTATTTTACTGTTAATGCAATCAGCCATGTAAAAGGACTCCAGAATCCACTATCCATATCGCCGTATTGAGGGATTCCAAAATTGATATATGGATTCCACCAAGGAAAGCTATTATTCTGGATTACTTGACTTATAAAGTTTTTAGAGGGAAAATATCCGTTAAAAGCATCGTTTTTTAATGAAAACATTAATGAGCTAATAGGCAGATAAGCTAATAAAATTAAGGCCAGAAAAATCAAAATAGTTTTTCTGCTTATTCCCTTTGATTTTGATTTTCTTTTAACTTGCATATTTAAAAATACATTTTTATTGAAAATGAGTGAAAGAACATTTGACGACTTTAATCAGCATGCCTCTCAATACCGCAAGATACATACTCAAAATGTGAAGATAACAGGTGCCGACAGTTATTATTTTGCAGCTTACAAGATTGAATTACTGAAAGACTATGAAAATGACCATCCTTCAAGGCTTTTGGATATTGGATGTAGTGATGGTGTGGTAGAAACTTTTATAGAAAAAGAATTTCCCTCATTTAAAATAAATGCAATTGATGTTTCTGAAGAAAGTATAAGCCTGGCAAATGAAAAACAATTAAAGAACACAATTTTCCAATGTTACGATGGGGGGATTTTGCCCTTTAATGAAAATCTGTTTGATATCATATTTGTGGCTGCAGTTTTACATCACATCGATTTTTCTTTACATCCTATGTTTCTGACAGAAGCCTTGAGGGTGTTAAAACCTGGTGGAAGAATTTATATTTTTGAACACAATCCCAAAAACCCCGTAACCAGGCATATTGTAAATACTTGTGTATTTGATAAAGATGCAAAGCTACTCGATTCGAAATACTCAATAAGTATTCTTCAAAATGCTGGATTTAAAAAGATCAGCACCAGGTTTATTCTTTTTTTTCCAAGAATGAAATGGCTGAAACCGTTCATTAAATTAGAAAAAAAAATGGCCTCAATTCCTTATGGGGCGCAATATCTGATCAGCGGAATTAAATAATTAAACCTAGGTTAAAGTGTGTTGGTTTTCTTTATAACGTATAGTTGTCTTTGCTTTACGGCGTCATTGATTCGGCTGATGTACTCGCCTATAATGCCGATACTGAGCAACTGAATTCCTCCTAAAAAAAGAACCGTTACCATTATGGATGCCCAGCCTGTTATGGTTTGATTCCATAAATATTTTGCGAGCAAAACATAAATAATCATAAAAAAAGAAATGATAGAAACCACAATACCACTTATACTGGCGAGTTTTAATGGGAAATTTGAAAATCCAGTAATGCCATCAAAAGCAAAACGTAACATACTACCATAGCCGAAGTTGCTATTTCCGTTTTTTCTTTTTTCTCTTTCATAAGTAATTGAAGATTCTTTAAATCCAAGCCAGGCTATTTGTCCCCTCAGAAACTTTGCATGGTCTTTCATTTGTAGAAGTTCGGTTGCAACTTTACTTTTTATAATTCTGAAATCTCCGGTATCAATGGGTATTTTAATTGAAGTAATTTTATTCAGTATCCGGTAAAAAACAGATGCGGTTGTTTTTTTCAAAAACGATTCCCCTTTACGGCTGATTCTTTTGGCATAAACAACATC
>CANFGZ010000232.1 GCA_947446585.1 Chitinophagaceae bacterium
CTGAAGAAAGAGCCCACATTTTACTAGGTTATATTATCGCATTGGATAATCTAGATGCAGTAATTAAATTAATCAGAGAAAGTTCTACACCCAATATCGCACATGAAGGACTTAAAACTTCTTTCGGAATGAGTGATATTCAGGCGAAAGCAGTTTTGGAACTAAGGCTTCAGCGATTAACCGGCATGGAGATAGATAAAATCCGAGAAGAACATGCCGAGATTATGAAATTAATTGATCGTCTTAAAGAAATTCTTGCAAATGAAGGTCTTCGATTTGACATTATCAAAACTGAACTACTTGAAGTAAAAGCAAAATTTGGTGATGAACGCAAGACTGAAATCATTTATGCTGATGATGAAATCAATATGCTGGATCTAATTGAAGAAGAAGATGTAGTAGTTACTATTTCTCATCTTGGATATATCAAGCGGACTTCGGCTAATGAATATCGTCAGCAAAGAAGAGGTGGGCGCGGTGCCAAAGGAAGCAGTACACGTCAGGAAGATTATATCGAACATTTATTTGTGGCCTCCACACATCATACTTTATTGTTTTTTACAGAAAAAGGAAGATGCTTCTGGCTAAAAGTTTATCAGATTCCTGAAGGTGATAAAACAAGTAAAGGAAGAGCTCTTCAAAATATGATTCAAATTCCTCCGGATGATAAAGTAAGAGCCATCATTGATGTGAAAAGTCTTGAGGATGAAGAGTACATTAATAACAATTACATTGTATTGTGCACGCAAAAGGGGATTATCAAGAAAACAGATCTTAAAGATTTTAGCAGACCACGTCAGAATGGAATAAATGCAATAAATATTTTAGAAGGCGACCAATTACTTGCGGCAGAACTTACCGACGGGAATTGCGAAATCATGATGGCTGTAAGAAGCGGAAGAGCAATACGATTCCCTGAAAAAGCGGTAAGAAGTACAGGCCGTGGAGGAATCGGGGTATATGGCATTGAAGTCGACGAAGCCAGTGATGAAGTGGTAGGAATGATTTGCGTAAACAAAGAAGATAAATCCAAAACAGTTTTAGTAGTAAGTGAAAAAGGCTATGGAAAAAGAACCAGCCTCGATGATCCAGAAACTGGTGAAGCTAATTATCGCATTACTAATCGTGGAGGGAAAGGTGTGAAAACAATCAATGTAACTGAAAAAACAGGCAGACTCGTTGGATTACTGGCCGTAACTGAAAAAGAAGATTTAATGATTACCTGTGTAAGTGGAGTTACAATCAGAATGCCTGTTATTAGCATTAGCGAACAAGGAAGAGCAACACAAGGCGTAAAACTGATTAAAGTGGATGAAGGAGATCAAATTGCAGCAATAACTCAGTTGGACGAAATGGAAGAAGAAATCCTTGAGGCTGAAAATCCAATTGCCGATAATTTAAATTCAGATCTTCATATCGGGGAATCTGAAGAAAATTCTGCTCCGGATGAATCTGCTCCAGAAATTCCTGAGTAAAATATTCAACCAATAAAAATTTCAGTCCATGGCTTTTACCATGGACTTTTTTTTTATGAAAATAAAATAGGGCAGTAAAGTAAAGTTCATTGTTCAACAACAAGCAATCATAATTAATTATAGAATAGAATCAGCCACAGGCTAATAGGAACAGGGATATTCTTTGGGATATCCTATTTAACATAATATTAATTATAAGGCTTAAGAATTGATTTCATATAATTATAAAAAGAGCTACCAGAAAAAGTATAAAGTGATTTTACAGATTCCACTATAATCAAACCGTATATAAAAATGATCAAATCCAAGTTCCCTATTTATAATTACCATCTGATGAATTTTTAAAACTACTTTTGCAGCATGAGTGAAATTTTGATGAATACTGAAAACATCCTGGAAAATTTGAAATTTAAATCCCTGAACCCAATGCAAGTTGAAGTTCAGGAAGCGATTAAGAATCATACTGAAATAATTCTGCTTTCTAATACAGGTTCTGGCAAAACGCTTGCTTTTCTAGTCCCTTTAATTCAATCCATTGATATCAATAATCCTGATCCGCAGGCGCTGATTATGGTTCCTTCCCGCGAACTAGCCCTTCAGATTGAAACCGTTTTAAAACAAATTCGTCCGGGCTGCAAAATCAGCTGCTGCTATGGAGGCCATAAAAGAGAAATCGAAGAAAATAATCTGATTCAGCCGCCAGCAATCGTTATTGCAACTGCAGGACGAATGGCCGATCATATTCGCCGAGGAAATATCAACACCGCTAAAATGCATTTTCTAGTTTTGGATGAGTTTGATAAAATCCTGGAACTCGATTTTCAAGCCGAGATGGAATTTATTATTTCAAAATTGCCTTCGATAAAACAAAAAATTCTAACCTCTGCAACTCATGCAATCGAATTGCCTGAATATGTAAAAATGAGCGCGGCTCATGTGCTTAACTTCTCTTCAGATGAAAAACGGGAATCTTCTGAGCTCAGAATAAATTCTATATTTTCTACTGATAAGGACAAAATTGATTCACTTTTTATTCTCTTGTGTTCACTTAAGGACACCTCTACCATTGTTTTTTGTAACCACCGGGATGCAGTTGAAAGAACCTACGAATTGCTTGCCGAGAAAGGAATTCTGACTGTTTTTTATCATGGCGGCATGGAACAAATTGACCGAGAGACTGCCTTATGTAAATTTAGAAATGGAACTTCTAATATTCTTATAACCACCGACTTAGCAAGCAGAGGGTTAGACATTGCAAATATCAGAAGCGTGGTTCATTATCACCTTCCACATACCGAAGATGCCTTTACGCACAGAAATGGCAGAACTGCTCGTATGGATGCTACAGGAAATGTATATGTAATCATTGGACCCGATGAAGAAACACCTGCTTATATTACTTCGAAGGCAGAAAAAATTGAACTACCGGAAAAATTCGAAATCCCTGAAAAACCAAAGTGGAGCACTTTATTCATAGCCGCCGGAAAAAAAGACAAAATCAACAAAATTGATATTGTAGGCTTTCTCTCACAAAAAGGCAATCTAAAAAAAGATGATATCGGATTGATTGAAGTAAAAGATTTTTCAGCATTTGCTGCCGTAAGAAAATCAAAAATCGGACAAGTATTAGAAGCTATAAAAGACGAAAAAATAAAGAATAAAAAGGTAAAAATTGCCATTGCGAAATAATTGAAACTAATTATTCGCCATTAATCTTCTTCTTTTTTTAATGTTTCAATATCCAAAATTAACCTTTCCATTTCTATGGCTAAAGTTCCATTGTAAACGCCGCGGATTCTTTTTTTCTTGTCTATTAAAATGAAATTCTCGGTGTGCAGAAACTCATTACCGGTTTGATAAAATCCTATGGTATCCCCTGCAAAATATTCTTGTCTAGCCATTCTGTATATTTCCTGCTGCTTGCCAGTTAGCAAATGCCATTTTCCGCTGATTATTCCTTTTGCATTGGCGTATTTTTTTAATACGGGCACACTGTCAATGTCCGGAGTAACTGAATGTGAAAGAAAAATCACCTCATCATCATTTTTAAATCTTTGCTGAAGGGTTATCATGTTGGAAGTCATAATTGGACAAATACTGGCACAACGAGTGAAAATGAAATTAGCCACATAAATTTTCCCTTCT
>CANFGZ010000233.1 GCA_947446585.1 Chitinophagaceae bacterium
AATACTCAACAACAGCAGGAGAATTGAGAAACAAAATGATCGCTTTTTTTAAATCTCAAGAAACAAATTAGCATGTATTTTAATCTTCTGAATAATTTATTTAACAACAATCAATTATTTAAGAGCACGTCTTTTTCTATATTATTCATTACTGCGCTTTATCCCACATTTGCTCAGAAGAAAGTTTGTGATACTACAAAAACAGTCAGTGCGAAATCTTGTTGTACTAAAGTTATTCCCAAACGTTTTGGTATGATGGATAACCTTCAGCCGAAATCTGCAAAAGATTCAATCATTTCTTTGGATAAAAATCATGAAGGAATGGTGTGGATTCCATCTGGAACATTTTTAATGGGAGGAAATAATGATCAGGCAAGACAGGATGAATTTCCCCAACATCAGGTTAAGCTCAATGGCTTTTTTATGGATGCAACTGAAGTAACCAATGAGCAATTTGCAAAATTTGTAAATGCAACAGGATACATTACCACTGCAGAAAAAGATGTGGATTGGGACGAACTAAAAAAACAATTACCATCCAATACACCCAAACCGGATTCGGAAATGCTTAAAGCCGCTTCTTTAGTTTTTGTTGCAACAGAAGATGCCGTTAATTTAAGTGATTATAGTCAATGGTGGAAATGGGAACATGGCGCAAGCTGGAAGCATCCTCAAGGCCCCAATAGTAATATTATAGGAAAAGAAAAAAATCCTGTAGTTCAGGTAAGCTGGGATGATGCAATAGCCTATTGTAAATGGGCTGGTAAAAGACTTCCAACTGAAGCCGAGTGGGAGTATGCTGCAAGGGGCGGTTTAAAAAATAGTTTATATAGTTGGGGCAATTCTCCTATAGATTCTGCTGGTTATAAATGTAATTACTGGCAAGGTAGTTTTCCAAATAATAATGAAATTAAAGATGGTTTTTTTAACTCGGCACCTGTGGGATCTTTTTCGGCTAATCCTTATGGTTTGTATGATATGTCTGGGAATGTATGGGAATGGTGCGCAGATTTATACAATAGCAATTATTACAACGAGTTTAAAAATGTAAAATTGGCATTGAATCCAAAAGGACCATCCAAAAGCTATGATCCTGATGAGCCGCTGGCTATAAAAAGAGTAATGCGCGGAGGTAGCTTTTTATGCAATGAAGTTTATTGTAGTGGTTACAGAAATTCAAGCAGAATGAAAAGTACACAGGATTCTGGTATGGAGCATATGGGTTTTAGATGTGTAAAAGACAAATGAAAATTCAAAATTAAAAATTAAATAATGGGAACTATCAGTTTTAAGATATTAGGTACAGGATTGTTGATATCATCCTTGTTTTTTTCTTCTATTAAAAATGACGTTATAGAGAAGTCGAATTTAATTTTAGTAAATGGTAATTCGACTTTTGAAAAATCACATCATTTAAATCAAAAAAATAATAATGTTAATGAAGAGATTATGTCACTTCATTTAAAAAAACAAACGTCAAATAAAAATGCCGAACAAAAAAGGCCTGATATTCTTTTCTTTCTTGCAGATGATATGATGTCTGTTGCCTGTGAGCCTTATGGAAGTTTGGATGTACATACACCCAATCTTACACGCCTAGCTAAAGAAGGATTATGTTTTGATAATATGAACAATGCTACAGCAATGTGTGGCCCTACAAGGCAAAGTCTTTATACTGGAATATTTCCGGTGAAAAATGGTTCTTATCCAAATCATGCTCAGGTTTACGATAATATCATCAGTATTGTTCAGGATTTCACAAAATTAGGTTATCGTGTAGGCCTTATCGGTAAACAGCATTATGCTCCGTTATCTAATTTTCCTTTTGAATATCTTGGTGGAAGAAACAGTGATAACGGAGAAGGACAAGATATTAATTTATCAGATGCAGAAGCATTTATTAATAAAGATAAATCCAAACCTTATTTACTCATTGTGGCTACTAATCAACCTCACTCTCCATGGAACAGAGGTAATGCAGATCAATACAATGCAAAAAAATTATCAATTCCTCCATTTCTTGTAGATACAAAAGAAACTCGACAGTCATTAGTTCGTTATTATGCAGAGATTACTTATGCTGATAGTTTGGTAGGTGATTGTATGAATTTTGTAGAAAAAAATAATAACAAAGACAATACGCTTTTTATTTTTGCAAGCGAACACGGTTCTTCTTTGCCATTTGGCAAATGGACTTGTTATAATATGGGATTGAAGTCAGCTTTTATAGCACGTTGGCCCAAAGTGATTAAACCTAATACTCGCACTGCAATTTTGGCTCAGTATATTGATGTGTTGCCAACTTTATATGAAGCTGCAGGAAGTGATCCCAATACTCTAAGAGGAGATAAAGATCAAACCATGCCCTTGGATGGGAAAAGCTTTATGTTAACTTTAAAAGGTAAAGATCTTGAAATCAGAAATTATGTTTATGGAGTTCATACTACCCGTGGCATTTCTAATGGTTCTGATTGTTATCCGGTAAGATCTATTCAGGATCATAATTACAAATTAGTATGGAATCTGAATTTTAATGAAGAATTTCTTTGTTCAGGATCTAAGCATGGCAATAAATTATATGAATCATGGCTGAAGCAAGAAGATGTTACTAAAGAAGAATATGAACATGCGAAATTATATCGCAACAGACCTGAATTTGAATTGTATGATATTAAAAATGATAAGTACGAATTGAAAAACTTAGCAGAAGATAAATCATTATCCAAAACAAAAGAAAAGCTATTTACTGATCTCAAAATTTGGATGAATTCTCAAGGTGATAAAGGGATAGAAACAGAATGGAAAGCCTTGACTCGATTAAAAGGAGATACTACAGATTGGAAAAAAAATGGGGACTAGGTAAATTAAAAGTAAAAATTTAAAAGTAAAAATTAAAAATGAAAAGACGTTGTATTGCTATTGTTAGCTTGATTTTATTGTTTTCTAATGGTATTAATGCTCAGAAGAGAAAAGCATCTTACAGAAATGAATCATTGGGATTGACCCAAAAACCCAATATCATTTTTATACTTGCAGATGATTTGGGGATTGGAAATGTAAGTTGTTATGGTGCCGATAATTACAGTACGCCGAATATCGATAAACTGGCTAAAGAAGGCATTTTGTTTAATCACATGTTTACAGCTCCTTTATGCGGACCTTCACGTGCGTTGATTATGACAGGTCGTTATGCATTTCGTACTGGTGCAACCAATCAGGATGCTACTACTTTGATGAAGCCGGAAATCGAAACCATGATTCCTAAAATTTTAAAGCCGGCCGGATACGTAACTACCTGTGTTGGAAAATGGGGCCAGCTTCCTCTTGGGCCAGGCGATTTTGGCTTTGATGATTATTTGAGATTTAAAGGCAGTGGGGTTTATAAAAATTCTCCCGAAAAAATAAATCATTATACAGTAAATGGTGAAGATAAGGTAATGAGTGATGCAGAATATATGCCAGACTTAATGCATGTGCATTTAGTAGATTTTTTATCTAAAAATAAAAACAAGCCTTTCTTTGCTTATTATCCTATGTCGCATGTACATGGTACTATTGTATCTACGCCCGATAGTAAGCCCGATAGTAAGGATTTGT
>CANFGZ010000234.1 GCA_947446585.1 Chitinophagaceae bacterium
CCTGTGCCAAATAAATCTGGGGCTATTACAAAATAATTTTTGTTTAAATGTTCGATTTGATGCTTCCAAATAGAATGGTCTTCTGCAAATCCATGCATTAATAATATTGGCTCGCCTTTTCCAGAGGTAAAATAATCAAGGCTTGTATTTTTATAATAGACCGTATTTCTTTTCATCTGTTAATGTTGTTTTTTTTGCCCACAGGCTATGCCTTAATTCATCCCGAGGATTTGGGAAAAGCTATCCACGTTTATTATCTCAATTTTTGTAATAGACATTAGCGTTTACCAGGGGCGGAATAAATGCTGTAGGATCTCGTTAATAATATCAACACAATAATAATCAATGCGGAATTTAATTGCTGAGGAAGGAACAGCCATGAAACGATCAGCAATGAAAGTAAGACGGTGGTAAATCCAAAATAATACTTTACGATTTTGTTTTCAGATTGAATAAAGAAAGCGGCAATTAGGTGCAACGGAAATGCCCAGATAAGGTTGTAATTATTTTTAGTCATAGTATGGTCGGTACCAATCCACATAAAAATCAGTAATACGCCTAAAAGGCCTACGATAAAAAAGAAAGAATAATCAAAAATTAATAGTGCTTTTCTGGTGAAGTTATTTTTATTTCTGATTGCTCCTGCAAGAAAAAGAAAGAGTAGTAAAAAGCAAATGTTTGGCTTGAATAAATCCCCGTTATTGCCATTGTTTTCCGACTGATAAATTGTTGACTTTGATATCACTAAAGAAGTGTTGCTGCATTTGTCTATTGCTTTCATTAGATTGTAAGGAAGAAACTGCTGTTCTGATGCCGTCATAATTCTATCTGTTGGAGCGCCTAATAAAATGTCAATTCCTAATTCGCTCCAATACTGGCCTCCTTTTCTCAGGTATTCATGTATAGCCTCTCTGAATCTTTTATTGTCATGCATTACCGCCGGAAGCACGGGTCGTGGATTTTTATTTTTCGAAATGATATCTCTAAGCCTTGTAGTGCAATTGTCGAGAAAGAAATCGTATTTATAATATTTGTTTTCTTCTTTTAAGTTTTCATTTAAATCTTTCTGAATACTTTTTTTTTCATTCTCGCTTAAATTCAAAAGCTGCTCTTCTATGCTTCTGTTTTCTGATTGATAGCTACTGATAAAATCATCTGTTCTTTCTACACTTATAAAATAAAGCAATTTTCCTTTTATAAATTTTACATAAAAGTCAGAATCTTCAAAATCAAATGTTCCGTAATTGTAAACATAATCAGTAACGCTGTTGCTGTCAATTATTCTAATGGCACTGTGTCCGAATATGGAATATAATTCTTCACCTGGTTCGCAGGTAAGTAAAGAAACTCTTATTCTGGAAGAGTCCTGTGCTGTTATTTGTAATGAAGCACAAAGCAGCGTAAATAAAAAAACAGTAAATAAAAAAGGCTTAACCATAGTTGAATAATTCAATCTTCTGAAGATAAAACTATCTGCTGTAATTGGGCGCTTCTTTAGTAATAAAGATATCATGAGCATGGCTTTCTCTGATGCCCGCATGTGTTATTTTGACAAAATCGGCTTTTTGTAAAGCTTTAATATTGGGTGCGCCGCAGTATCCCATTCCAGCACGAAGTCCTCCGGTAAACTGATGAACAACTTCCTTTAAATAACCTTTGAAGGCAACGCGACCTTCAATGCCTTCTGGAACAAATTTCTTGACATCAGCTTCAGGTTCCTGAAAATATCGGTCATTACTGCCTTGCGCCATCGCACCTAAAGATCCCATACCTCTGTATTGTTTGAATTTTCTTCCTTCATAGATTATTGTTTCGCCCGGACTTTCTTCGGTACCTGCAAACATATTGCCCATCATCACACAGGTTGCGCCAGCGGCAAGAGCTTTAACCATATCTCCTGTATACCTAATGCCCCCATCGCTGATGATACCTACTCTTTTGTTTTTTAAGGCTGAAGCAACTTCCATTACAGCCGTGATTTGCGGAACTCCTGTGCCGGCTACAATTCGGGTCGTGCAAATAGATCCGGGACCGATACCTACTTTTACTGCATCAGCACCAGCATTAGCCAAAGCAAGCGCACCTTCGCCGGTTCCCACATTGCCTGCAATTATTGAAAGCTGTTTGAAATTCTTTCTGATTTTCTTTAATGCATCTATAACTCCTTTTGTATGTCCATGAGCACTGTCTAAACAAATTACATCCACACCAACCTGATGTAAGGCTTCGGTTCTTTCAAGAATATCACTGGTAATGCCAACTCCTGCACCTACCAGCAATCTGCCATAAGCATCTTTTACTGCGTTAGGGTGGCTTTTTAATTTCAGGATGTCGCCAAAAGTTATCAGTCCAACTAGTTTGCCTGATTTATTTACAACAGGAAGTTTTTCGATTTTATTTTTCTTGAAAATGAGTTCAGCTTTTTTAAGGTCTGTACCTTCTGGTGCGATAATGAGATTTTCTTTTGTCATTATCGAACTTACTTTTTCTTTGGCATTTGCTTCAAAACGCAAATCACGATTGGTAAGAATCCCTACTAATTTATGTTGCGCATCAATAATGGGAATTCCGCCAATTTTATTTTCTCTCATCATTCTAATAGCCTCACCAATAGTGGCATCCGGACTTAAAGTAAGTGGATCAAGAATGAGACCACTTTCACTTCTTTTTACTTTTCTAACTTGCTCTGATTGTTGCTGAATACTCATGTTTTTATGTAACACACCCAATCCGCCTTCTCTGGCCATCGCAATAGCTAAAGAGGCTTCGGTAACGGTGTCCATTGCTGCACTGAGCATAGGAACATTTAATTTTATTTTATCGGTAAGAATCGAGCTGATATCAACATCTCTGGGCAAAATTTCGGAATAGGCCGGGACTAACAATACATCGTCGAAAGTTAATCCTTCAGTTATGATTTTAGTTGATTTTGCAGTTGCGGAAGATTTATAATTGGTTGCCATAGGCGAAATTAAGTTGAAAAAATGAATTTTTAAAACAACTGTTCAAACTAAAATAATTAATCTGCCCTAAATATTAGCGTCTAATAATTTGTATCTTTTGCCGGGCATCAACTGTATGATGCCATTTAATTCCAGGGAAAGTAGGGCGCAAGCTACCGCACTATAACTTATAGTTGAGTTATAAGTGAGGGTGTCAATATCGGCTTCCTTTACCAGTTTCAAAATGGCAACGAGTTTAGATTCATCTGCGGTGAGCTGAAAAAATAATTCTCTTTGACGTAATTGGGGTTTATTTATTTTTTCTTCCCAGTTCATGATCTCCAATAAGTCATCAGCTTTTGTAATTAAACAGGCTTTGTTATTTTTTATGAGGTTGTTGCAGCCTTCGCTTTTAGGATCAGAAACTCTTCCCGGAACGGCAAATACATCTTTATTATAGCTGTTGGCTAATTCGGCAGTAATTAAAGATCCTCCAGTTTTTCCGGTTTCAATAATTACTAGGGCTTCGCAAATGCCTGCGGTAATTCTGTTTCTTCCCGGAAAATTTTGTTTGTCGGGATTGGTGCCACTGGTGTATTCAGTTAGTAGGCCGCCTTGTTC
>CANFGZ010000235.1 GCA_947446585.1 Chitinophagaceae bacterium
GGTCGTACTAAAGAAAAGGTTGCCGGCGCTAACTAAAGTGTTGACAATAGCATAAAGTTATGCTATACTAACTGAATGGATCATTATAGTACTTTGGGTGTTGCTAAAAATTCAACACCTGATGAAATCAAAAAAGCATATCGCAAACTAGCTAGTCAGCATCATCCTGACAAGGGAGGCGATAAGGCTAAATTCCAAGATATACAAGCGGCTTACGATACACTAAGTAACCCAGAAAAGCGACAACAATATGATAACCCTATGCCACAAGGATTCCATCATGCAGGTGGAGGTGGGATGCCCCCGGGTTTTGAACATATCTTTAGTCAGATGTTTGGTGGTGGCAATCCATTTGACCCGTTCAATCAACAACGTAGACAACAACAACCACAAGTATTTCGTACCACAGTAAATATATCATTGGAACAAGCATATCACGGTGGAGAACAAATATTAAAATTACAAACACCTACTAATACACATGCGGTAACTATTCAAATACCCAAAGGTATACAAAATGGTAATCAAATGCGTATAGATAAAGTTGTAGATGGTGCTAGTTTAATTGTAGATTTCCGTATTGAACCTCATCTTAAATATGATAGACAAGGTAATGATTTGATTTGTAATCATTCCATATCAGTATTAGATTTGATTATTGGAACTACATTTGAATTCACTACCTTATCAGGGAAAACACTTGAGGTAACAGTAAAACCACGAACACAGCCCTATATACAATTGAAATTAGCTGGACAAGGTATGCCCATTTACAACACGAGTGGATACGGCGACCAAATAATATTGCTGAAACCGTTTATCCCAGATATAATTGATCAACAAGTTATCAATAGTATTTCTCAACAAAAACTAAAGGAGTCTAAATGACACATTCGCCCGAAATTGAACATATTATTCAACAATCTATTGAATACTCAAAAGAACGTAAACATCAATACGTTACAGTGGAACATCTATTGCTTTCACTCATAAATCATTCAGCATTCAAAAAATGCTTAGTTAGTTTTGGTGCCGACATTGATTCAATGTCACAGGAAATTGGTGCATATTTGGACAGTCTACATGCTATAGTAAGCAAAGAAGATGAAGTAGTTCCGCGTAAAACAAATAGTTTAGAACGAGTAATGAATCGTTCAGTAACACAAGTATTGTTTAGCGGACGTAGGCAAGTTACTACAATTGACTTGTATCTAAGTATTGCCGCAGAAGGTAATAGCCATGCTCATTATTTCTTGCTTAAGTATGGAATTAATAAAAATGAATTCGTAGCACACTGGACAAAACATTATAAACACGGTGAAACTACCAATATGACAGATAATCAAGCTGATGAAGTATTGGAAGAATATACAGTTAACCTAACTCAATTGGCAGCACAAGGTAAACTTGAACCACTAATCGGTCGTAGTAAAGAACTAGATGATATCATCAACGTACTTGCTAAACGATTTAAGAGTAACGTATTGATGGTAGGTGACCCCGGTGTCGGTAAAACAGCAATTGCTGAAGGTCTAGCACAGATGATGATTAACAAAGAAGTACCGGACTTCTTGCAGGATCATCAACTATATAGTTTAGAAGTTGGCTCACTACTTGCTGGTAGTAAGTATCGCGGCGACTTTGAAGAAAAAGTTAAAGCAGTATTGGAAGCATTAAACACAAAGAAAAAGACTATTCTTTTCATTGACGAAGCACATACTATGCAGGGTTCAGGCGGCTCAAATAACGGGTCAGTTGATTTTGCTAATATGATTAAACCTGCAATCACTAAGGGTACTCTTAAAGTTATTGCTAGTACAACTTGGGAAGAATACTACGAAAGTTTTGAGAAGGACCGTGCATTAATGCGTAGGTTCTATCGTGTAAGTGTTGATGAACCTAACCATGATACTACAATTCGTATTTTGAATGGATTGAGTAGTCGTTTGAATGACTTCCACGATGTTGAAATCAGTGACGAAGCTATCAAGGCAGCAGTTGAAAGTGCCGACCGTTATATTCATGACCGCAAGAACCCAGATAAATCTATTGATTTACTTGATGCCGCTTGTGCTAAACAGCGTGTATTAGAGAACAAGGGAGCAATCATTACTAAAGAACTTGTGTTTGACCAAGTTGAACGATTCACTGGCGTACCTGCTGATAAAATGAAGGGTGATAACTTTGATTTGATTCATAACCTTGAAACAAACATCAAAGACAAACTATACGGTCAAGATGAAACTGTACAACAAGTACTTGAACGAGTTTATGTTAACTTTGCTGGTATCGGTAATGATAACAAACCAACAGGTAGCTTCTTGTTCTTAGGACCAACTGGTACTGGTAAGACTGAACTTGCTAAACTACTAAGCAAGAACTTAGATATGCCATTGCTTAAGTATGATATGAGCGAGTATGGAGAGAAGCATAGTGTAAGTAGCTTGATTGGACCTCCTCCAGGTTACGTTGGCTTTGGTGATAGTCAGGTATCTGGTGGCCGATTGATTAATGACTTGAGTAAGAATCCACATAGTATTATGCTATTTGATGAAGTTGAAAAGGCTCACCCTGATATCTTTAACATCTTCTTGCAGATGCTAGACGAAGGTCACATCACTGGTAGTAACGGTAAGCAAGTTAACTGTAAGAACAGTATCATTATCATGACCAGTAACTTGGGTAGTAGTGATAGCGAACGCAACAACATTGGATTCGGTAGTCAGGAGAAGACTGGTGAAGATGATAAAGCATTGAAAGAATTCTTCAAGCCTGAGTTTAGAAATCGTGTTGACTTGATTTGTAAGTTTAACAAATTGGATACACTTGCGATTAAGAAGATTGTTATCAAGTTTACCGATGACTTGAAAAAGAGTCTGATTGACAAGCACGATATCACATTGAACCTAAGTGAGCCAGTAGTTGAGTATTTGGCAGAGCAAGGGTACGATAAGAAAATGGGCGCACGACCATTGGCACGTAAGATTGATGAATTAATTCGGGTACCTCTAAGTAAAAAAGTATTGTTTGAACGCATTAAATCTGCTACAATCAATGCTGTGATGACAGATGGTGCAATTGATTTTGCAGTAACACATAAACTAACAGCTAAGGTGAATGAAGATGGGATTATTGAGGTCAGTTAAAGACGTTCCGAATATTGATTATTATGAATATAAGGAAAATAACTATTATAACAAATATAGATATCGTGCTAAATTTAGATTAGACGGATTAAGATATACTGACTATTCTAAAACTCCAGCTGATTTAATCAAACGATTGAATGAAACTGGGTATCGCAAAGTACGACCAGACACTAAAGCCCGAGCAATGGAAAATATCAATGAACTTAATAACTTCATTAATTGGCGTAATAGTAACAAAAAGCCCGGATTAATAACTTTTAGAATTGAGGGAGATACTGCTTCAATTTATAGTAATGATTTAGAGTTGTTGCTTACATTGAAGGAACTTGGAGTAGTTACGGTAACAATGACAGAAGTACAAGTTGAGCAATTTGCTGGTACAAAGTACTATGTCAA
>CANFGZ010000236.1 GCA_947446585.1 Chitinophagaceae bacterium
AACAATTACTTCATTTAAAGTTTTTGTACTGTCTTGTGCGAAAACATGAAGGAAAGAAAATAATGCAGCAATAAAAAAATACTTTTTCATTTTTAAAAGTTTTTTATTACCTCCGAGGATGTTGCTGCTGAAATTATATCAACAATAGAAATATAAAATGAATCAACACTTTACATCTCAGCCTTTCTCCCGAAAGCTTATGGATGAATAATTGTATTGTGGCAGGTCTTCTGACTTACTCTTTGTTCATTGCCTTCCCATCTATTTAAGACAGTGGCATGTAGTATGAACAATTTAACAGAGCTTACAGCTACGGGGATAGCGCCGGAATTACACCGATCTTCCCTTTTAATCCCGAACATTCGGAAACCATAACACGACAAATATAAAAGCACCTTATTGGTGTATCAAAATAATTTATACTGTAGATGTGTATAAAATAAAAAAAACCGCTGAATGAGCGGTTTTCATTTATCATTTTATAAAAAATTATTTACCTTTTTTACACTCTCCAACAATTTGGTGAAACGTCTCATGAGCTTCGGTAATCATTACTTTCAATTTTTCATCTGAAGCCTTTGCATTAACCTGAGCCCAGATATCATTACACTGTTTGTTTAATTTTAATAAAGTAATTCTTGTTTGCTCTTCTTTAAAATCTGCAGGTATTGGAGAAGCATACCAAATTTTTGCTGCTCTGTACAATTCAGCAACTTTTTCTTTCAATGGAGCCAGATTGCCTTCTTCGGCAGGATGGAAAGTAGCAGCCATAATCGTATGAAACGATGCTAATTCAGGCCAAACTGCAGTTTTTTCTGTTTGTGCGAAACTTGTGCCAGCAAAAATTACCGATGCTAATAAGAAAAGAGTGATTTTTTTCATTTTTTGTTATTTGAATGTTTGTGAAAATGCTATTTTTTGTAAGACAAACTTAGGTTTTTTTGTAGTTTTTTTCAATTTTAATTTCATTTTTTTGAAATTCTCATTTTAAACGACTTCAGCGTTATGACAACTTTCATATCCTAGTTTTGAATTTCTATAGTATTAATGGACTAATTTTGCACTATGCGTCTGATTACCATTACTATCGGCTTGATGATAACTTCCTTTTTTTCAGCCTCCGCACAAAAAAAATGGGATTTAAAAACCTGTGTAGAATATGCAATGCAGCATAATATTAGCGTGAATTCTAGTGCGGTTCAGGCCAAAATAACTGCGTTAACTTACAAACAAAGTCAATTATCGCAGTATCCAAATTTTAATCTGGGCATGAATACGGCTTTTAATACCGGTAATAATCAAGATCCCACCACTTACAACAGGGTGACCGAAAATTATTTATCTGCCGGTATGCAGCTACAAACCAGTGCTGATATTTTCAATTTTTTCAGCAAAAAAAATACGATTGCTGCCAATGAATGGGAATTAATGGCGGCAAAAGCCAATGTAAGTAAAGTGGCCAATGATGTGGCGCTTTCAACAGCCAATGCGTATTTGCAGATTTTACTCGCTCTGCAACAAGAGCATATTACTCAAGTTCAAATTCAACAAACTCAGTTTCAGCTTTCCAATACCTTAAAAATGGTGGAAGCCGGGGCTTTACCCGAATTAAATGCTACTCAACTGGAAGCACAATTAGCTTCCGACAGTGGAAATTATATATCAGCCAAAGGAAATGTTTCTCAGTCTGTGCTTTCCTTAAAGTCATTGATGAATATTGATGCTGCACAGCCTTTTGAAATTGAAACGCCTCCGATTGAAAGTATTCCAATAGAATCAATAGCTGATTTGCAACCGGAGTATGTGTATAGTGAAGCTTTAAAAAATCAGCCCCAGCAGATTGGAAATGAGTATCGGCTAAAGGCTGCTCAAAGATCTTTAGTTGCAGCAAAAGCGGCGAGATATCCTAGTTTTTCTGTTTTTGGCAGCTTAAGCTCTAATTATCTTTCTTTTACCAAAAGGGCAATTTATGAAAAATTGCTTGCCGGCTATGAATCCACAGGCTTAGTAGCGGATGGGGGTAATGGTGTATTTTATGATGTGCAGAGTCCGGTGTTTTCAAATGGGGCCATTATTGGTCATTTCAAACCAGCATCTTTTTCATCACAGCTTAATGACAATTTCAGAAAATCATTCGGCTTAAATATGAATGTGCCTATTTTTAATGGCGGCAATGCAAAAATAAATTACGAAAGAAGTAAGCTCAATATCGAAAGTATAAAACTTCAGAAAGAATTGGATGATCAGAAATTAAAACAGGATATTTATCAGGCCTATAACGCAGGCATTGTTGCTTTGCAGAAATTCAATGCCAGTAAAAAATCCGTTGAAGCTAATGAAAAGACTTTTGATTTTGCAAGCAAGAGATTCAATATCGGAGCCTTAAGTACATTTGATTTGATTACAGCACAAAATAATTTATTGCGTGCCAATCTGGAATACAGCCTTAACCATTTTGACTATGTTTTTAAAATGAAAGTATTGGAATTTTATAAAGGTGCAGGGTTAAAATTATAAGTAAGCATTTAAAATATTGATATGAATAAAACAACAAAATGGATTTTATTTGGATCGGTTCTTTTGCTGATAGCTTTGGTAGTAATGTCTAAAACAGGGGTCTTTGGTAAAAAAGAAGGCACTAATGTAACTACCGAAAAAGCAGAAAGGAGAACAATCATTGAAGTGGTTAATGCCAGTGGTAAGATTTATCCAGAAATAGAAGTTAAAATAAGTCCTGACATCAGTGGAGAAATCACCGAACTAACCGTTCAGGAAGGAGATACCGTAAAAAAAGGACAATTACTGGCTCGCATATACGCAGATATATACAGTATTCAGCGCGATCAGGCCGCGTTTGGAGTTAATCAATCCAAAGCACAGGTGGCCAATTCTGAAGCCGGACTTGATGCGTTGCAAGCTCAGTTGGATCAGTCTCAGAAGAATTTTGATATGCAGAAAAAACTATTTGATGACAAAGTAATCAGCAAAAGCGAATTCAATATAGCAGAAGCAAATTTTAAAACAGCAAAGGCAAATTACAACGCAGGTATACAAAGTATAAAAAGTATATCGGCTTCTGTGAAATCTGCTGAAGCCAGTTTAAACCGCGCTAATAAAGATCTGGGACGAACTACAATCATAGCTCCAATGGATGGAGTAGTAAGTTTATTAAATGTAAAAAAAGGCGAAAAGGTTGCAGGAAACAGCTTTAATGTAGGTACCGAAATTTTGCGCATTGCCAATATGGATAAAATTGAAGTTCGTGTAGACGTTGGCGAAAATGATATTCCTAAAGTAAAACTTGGAGACAGCGCTTTGATTTCTATTGATGCTTATAGTGATAGAAAATTTAAAGGATTGGTAACACAAATTGCCAGCAGCAATAACGGCGCTTCCTCACAATCCGGGTTGTCAACAACGAGCAATGATGTTACACAATATAAAGTATATATTAGATTGCTTCCCGAAAGTTATACTGATCTTTTAGGTAAAGGATCTTTTCCT
>CANFGZ010000237.1 GCA_947446585.1 Chitinophagaceae bacterium
CTAAAGCCAATCACGCCGACAGTTATGATTGGGACTTTGGAAATGGTTCTTTAATAAACACCGCAGATACCATTATTCGTCACAAGTTTACTTCGCTTGGATTAAAAACAGTAACTGTAATTCCTAAAAACAATAATTGCCCTGGAACTCCTTTTGTAATGCAGGTAAATGTGATTGGAACTATTGCACAAATGAGATATCGTAATTTTTGTTCCGAAAAAAATACTTTTCAATTTCAAAATCAGAGTGCAGGAACTAATCTTACTTTTCATTGGGAATTCGGGGATCAAACAACAAATTATATACAAAACCGACCTGTAAAAACTTTTCCATTAAGAGGTGAATTTGAAACCAAACTCTTTGTTGTGGACTCTGTTTCCGGATGTATGGATTCGGCTAAAACAAAGATTTATACCGCTAAACCTATTTTACATGCCACCGCTTCCCCTATTTGTATAAACACAAATGCAAGGTTTCTAATAACCAATAATTATAGTAATGACAATGCTTCTGTTACCTGGAACATAATGGGAACGCGCATTGGCCCAACCAGCGATTTAACGGTTACTTACTTGGCTAAAAACTTAGGTAGCTTCTCAAACATGGCCATCATTCACAATGGGAGTTCTTATTGCCCCGATAGTATTTATGTTGCCCAAAATATGATTGTAAAAGGCCCTGCCATAAATTTTGATATAGACAACAGTATTTGTTTATCGAAACCTGTTGTGATTACCAATTTATCTATGCCTTATTTATCTTCAGACACTATTAATAGTTATTTATGGAATTATGGAGATGGCAGTAATTTAGTTTCCGCCAATCATCCTTCACCATATTTATATTACAAAGAAGGACTTTATAATGTTTCTCTTACCGGAACAGACATTAACGGCTGCAAGGATACATTGGTAAAACAAATTAATATCAGACCAATGCCCTTTGTATGGATTATCCCTAAAAACGAAACTTATTGTCAGGGATCGGTAAATTCGATTATAGCATACACCAGCGATTCTCTAATCTGGAATACCTCTATTCCTGTATCAGGTCTTTGTTCATCCTGTGACACCAATCTGATTTCCCCGGCTCATTCTGCGCAATTATTTGCAACTTCCATAAACAGATACGCCTGTTCTTCAATAGATAGTTCCACCATAATAATCAAAGAACCATTTATTGCCACAACGCCTAATTCTGTGGCCACTGTTTGCGAAAAGAACAGTATTGAAATCAGCGCCGGTCCAGCAGGAAATACAATTTCTTGGAGCCCAACAACAGATTTAAATAATTTCAATAGCTATACAACAATTGTAACTCCAAAAGAAACAAGAGTCTACAAAGCACAGTTGACGGATTCTCTGGGCTGTTTCAGCAGCAGTGTTGAAGTATTAGTGAAGTTAAAAACAAATCCACTCGTTGAACTTGGAGACACCAGATATTTACCTTACAAGGCTTTATACACCATCCAACCTGTTTATGGATCTAATATAGTCAATTATGAATGGACTCCAGCAGATGACTTATCCTGCAGCAACTGCGCATTCCCTCAAACGCAGGTAGACAAATTAAAAAATTACACCCTTAAAGTGACCTCTGATAGTGGATGTGTGTCAACCGACAATATTACATTAGTTGTTGAGTGTAATAATGCATATATTTTAATGCCGTCTGCTTTTACTCCGGACAAAGATGGCATGAATGATATTTTTTATCCTCATTCAAATGGAATTAAGCACATAAAAAAATTCTCGATTTTTAACAGAAATAGCCAACTATTGTTTCAGCAATCTGATTTTTCGCCAAATGATAACAGCAAGGGCTGGAATGGAAAATTCAGAGAAACAGACCAACCTGCCGGCACTTATGTTTACATCATTGAAGCCGTGTGTGATATGGGGCAAACTACCCTAAAAAAAGGAAGCTTTGTTTTGATCCGCTAATTTTATTTTCGCTAATCTTTCCTGAAATTTTATAATTATCATTACTATTATTATATTGCATACGAAATAAATCGTAATATGGCCATTCATAAAACTACAAAGCCAACAGAAAGTGAGCTTGAGATTCTAAGTGTATTATGGGAAATGAAAAATGCTTCCGTAAGAACGGTTCATGAATCATTAAGTAAACACAAAGATGCGGGATATACTACAACGCTTAAGTTGATGCAAATTATGCATGAGAAGAAACTAGTAACCCGTGACGAACGTAATAAAATTCATATCTACGAGGCTGCAGTAACCAAAGAAAAAACGCAAACGCAATTTTTAAACAGAATGATAAATAACCTGTTTAGCGGATCATCAACTGAACTGGTATTGCAGGCATTGGGTCAGCAAAACACCAGTAAGGAGGAGCTGCTGAAAATCGAGGCGTTAATCAACAAGTTAAAATCGAAACAATAATTCCTCATGAACAGCATTACAAATTCAATAGTACTTACTCTACTGCACAGCATCTGGCAGTCGGGAATATTATTACTGCTGTTTACGCTTAATCAAAAATTATTCAATAAACAATCTCCCGAAACCAAAAGAAAAAAACTTTTTTTGATTCTATTAATTCAATTGTTTATTTCCGGATTAACTTTTGTTTTTTGTATTTATAAAATCGACAATGATGCTTTCGCTTTTTTATCGGATTTCATTGTTCCTGACCGCAGTTTTTATGGTATTCCCTTTTCAACACTTTCTTCTTTTATTTTTATTGCCTATTTACTTTTTCTTTTTATAAAAACAATAAAGACATTTATAAGCTGGATTCAATTCAGGAACAATATTTCATCAGGCCTGCAAAAACCTCAAGTAGAATTCAGATTGTTTACTAATAATAAATCACTGGAATTAGGCATTAAGCGAAAAGTGAATTTATGGTATTCGGATAAAATTTTATCTCCGATTACATTTGGTCATTTCAAGCCTGTAATTCTGATGCCTATTGCATTGATTAACAAATTGACAATTGTAGAAACAGAATCGCTGATCATTCATGAACTTACTCATATTAAAAACAATGATTTTTTAATGAATTGGTTACTGTTGATTACAGCGCATGTTTATTTTTTTAATCCTTTCATAAAAAACATTTGTACCCAATTAAAGTGGGAAAGAGAAGTACAATGTGATATTCAGGTGCTTGAATATAATTACAGCGACATTGATTATGCGAATGCATTATACAAGGCTGCCGAACAAAACATAGCCTATAACGATTTTCAACTTACTGCTGTTATGAATCATCAGTTTCTTTACAAAAGAATTAAATTTTTTACGGCAAAAGAAAACCTCAACTTCAGAAAGCCTAATCATTTACCGGTAAAGTCTTTTTTCTCAACGGCATTTTCTTTTATTGTAATAACCTTCTTAACCATAACATTATTTCAATTTTTCAACTCGAAAAATAATTTAAACCCAAATCAGTTTGTTTCATTTCAGAAAAAAGAAAAATTTTCTTCTTTATTGATTTCTCCCAATCTTAAGCAGCAATCAACTATTGTAGC
>CANFGZ010000238.1 GCA_947446585.1 Chitinophagaceae bacterium
GGTAACGCTGCGTAACCAATCAACCATTTCATTGTTAGTGCTATCGGTAGGAATTCCAGGCATTTTTTCAGCTGATGGCTCTACAGGCATTGATAAGATTGATTTAATCTGATTCAATGGAACTCCGATGAATTGTGATTTACTCCATTTTTTTAACTCAGCTGCAGATAGATTTAATCCTTTTGCTGCATTCATATGATTTAATATATCGGCCTTTTTTGTATCATCACCTAAGGTTAGAAAAGCTCTGCCATCTTTAGTCAATGTAATTAATATTGATTTATCAGGAGCAGCTTTTGCAGAGACTGAATTGGGTGGTGAAACGGAAAGTGCCTCAGGCGGTTTTTGTTTGGTGGCCAAAATAAAAAAGGACAACAACAAAAACGCCACATCACACATTGCTGTCATATCGATAGCTGTGCTTTTACGTGGAATTTTTACTTTAGGCATTCTTGATTTTTTTTGTAGTTGCTTTTAGATACAATACTTTGATTGTTTCCACAAAATTATTTGTATAAAGATGCAAATGATTGAGTCAATGTAAAACCAGACTCATCGATTCCATAAGTGATACCATCAATTTTAGTGGTAAAAATGTTATAGAAAACGATTGCAAATGCAGAAGTACCGATACCCAGTGCTGTATTGTAAAGGGCTTCAGAGATACCTACAGATAATTTACTGGCTGCTGCACCACCACCACTGTCTTCTCCCAATGCAGAGAAAGAACGAATCATACCCAATACCGTTCCTAATAATCCCATCAAAGTTGCAATTGAAGCAATCGTTGATAAGAACACCAAGTTCTTCTCAAGCATAGGTAATTCAAGTGAAGTAGCTTCTTCCACTTCTTTTTGAATAGCCAATACTTTTTGATCGGTTGTCAATTGAGTATTGTTTACCATATCCTTATAACGATTTAAACCAGATCTCATCACATTACCAACAGAACCTTTTTGCTTGTCGCATTCTGCAATAGCTGCATCAATGTTTTTGTTAGCTAAATGAAATTGAACTTTACGAACAAAATCATTATTATTTCCTGTACCGGCTGCTTTTGAAATCGTCATGAATCTTTCAATAACAAAAGTCAACATAGTTAAAAATGTACCAATCAAAATAGGCACAATGATACCTCCCAAATACATTTTACTCAATGCAGTTTTAGGAGCTTCTCTGTCAGGCCAGAATCCGCCATTTTCACTTCCTACACTAAAATTGTCACCACTTCCGAGAATAAATCTCCAAATGATGTAACCTGCCAACAAACACACCACAGGTGCTAATAATGAAATCATGTTGCTGGATTTCTTTGCCGAATTTGCAGCTGATTTTGTTTCTGCCATAACAATCTGTTTTTAATTGGTTTTTTTAAATTATTAATTTTCTAAAGAATAAATTTCACTAAAAAACAATGATATAAATCAAGTGATTAGATAATGAGGCGACAAGTTAGTAAAATAATCGAATGACACCATAAATATAATTGTGAAATTTCGATTAATTAATTTTAAAAAGTAGATTTTTCTGGGGAATATTATTCGTATCGCAATGCCACAATTGGATCCAATTTGGATGCTTTATATGCAGGATACAAACCTGCCAGTAAGCCCACCGCAAAACATACTAAAACCCCTGCAATAACCCAGCCCCAAGGGATCACAAAGCCGGTGTGCAGTAAAACGGCGACTAGATTTCCAAGTAATACGCCTGAAACTATACCCGCAATTGCTCCCATTAAACTGATTAATACAGACTCAAAAAGGAACTGACTTCTGATAGAGGCCTTTGTTGCACCAAGTGCTTTTGATAACCCAATTTCTTTGGTTCTTTCATTTACCGCAACCAACATTATATTCATAAGCCCAATGGCCGCACCAATTAGCGTTATAAAGGCAATTCCAATGGTTCCTTTTTCCAGAAAACCTAGATTGGTTAACAAAGATTCCGCTATGCTGTCACTTTTATCAATATAAAAATTATCAGCATCTTTAACCGAAAGCTTCCGAACCGGCCGAAAAACAGCTGTGGCCTCTCCAATGGCGAAATCCATTTTTTTTAAGTCATCAACCATTACGGCAATATTGTAATTACTGTTTTGAGATACAAAAGTCCTTCTTACATTATTATATGGAGTAATAACAACCTTGCTGGTATTAAAAAATGCACTCGATCCCTTATCTTCCAATACGGCTATCACCCGATAAGGAATATGATCAACACTAATTAATGCATCTATAGCCTTTGCATTGTTTTCGGCGAATAGTTTAGAAACAACCCCGCTCCCTATCATACATAGATTAATACCTGATTCAATTTCCGGTCTAGTAAAATTTCTTCCGTAAGCAATTTTGTAACCATTCAGATCAAGATAGTTTTCATCTCCTCCAAAAATGTTTACTTCTGGGTTTGTTTTATATCTGTTTGTGTTTACAACAATATTTGCAGGCCCTCTTAAGGCTATACTAACTTTAGATCCGGGAAATGAAAAACGGTCTCTGAATAATTTTGCTTCATCTAAACTGATTGGAATACCCATGGATGACTTTCTTTCATTCAGACTTTTTTTATTTGTCTTAGAAGCGTCTGCCCTTCCCCGGTGGCCAAAGCTAAAGTTTCGTTCACGATATCTGATGCTGAATGCATTTGACCCCATTGTTGAGAAGCTGGAAGTCAAACTATTACTGGCAGCCTGAATAGCTGTGATAATCAAAATAAGCGCGAAAATACCTAGTGCAATGATGATTACCGTGATAGCTGTACGTAATTTATTGCCTTTTATATTTTTCCATGAAAGTGCTAATGAATCTGCGTAAGTCATATCTTTAAAATTACATCAAAGTTTATCAAAGAGGATACTTATTATTTTTTTAATCCGCAGAAAAGAAACTTAATTAACGATACATCCAGCCGATTATAAGCTCGGGATAAATTCCAATGATTAATATCAGTGCAACAATCACTATTAACATGATCTTAAAAGGAGTATTTATTGAATGTGGTAATATTATTGTTTTGGCAGCTTCCTTAAAATAAATTGCCTGAATTACTCTGAAATAATAATATGCACTTATTGCGGCGAAAATTACGGCAACAATTACAATCCAGAAATGATGTCCATTTTGAATGGCCGCCATTAACATAAAAAATTTGCTTTGAAAACCGGCTGTTAAAGGAATACCAGTTAATGATAATAAAAATATAGTAGCCGCAAAGCCAAGAACAGGTTGTTCTTTTGCAAGTCCGTTGAATCCATCGATAGTATAATCTTCCATTTTTGTAAGTACCCCAAAAAATCCTATAGAAGCCAGACTGTAAGCAGCAGCATATAAAAGAATTCCTTCTTTTGCTTTATCATTTAGGGCAAATATTGCCAATAACATAAATCCAGCCTGGGCAATACTTGAATATGCAAGCATACGTTTTACACTTTGCTGAAAAACTGCAGTTACATTACCAATTAAAAGTGTAGCCACCGTAATAAACACAATCAATACC
>CANFGZ010000239.1 GCA_947446585.1 Chitinophagaceae bacterium
AGTCTAACACTTATGGGCATTTCATGTGTATATATTTATTTTACATTATTGTCACATGTTATGCCCTTGAGTACTCATCCCCGTTTGGAAAGAGTCTAACGCTTATGGGCATTTCATGTGTATATATTTATTTTACATTATTGCCACATGTTATGCCCTTGAGTACTCATCCCCGTTTGGAAAGAGTCTAACGCTTATGGGCATTTCATGTGTATATATTTATTTTACATTATTGTCACGTGTTATATCCTTAATAATCCCCAATGTTTCCGGGCATGCTATCTCTAATTGACATCGCAAAATCCCTAATGTACTTTTCATGCTTTTATAATTAACTTTTTAAATAATTAATTTTAGTAGCCTATGCAGTTCGTACTTTTTTTTAATTTTTTATAAATATAAAAGCATAGCGAAAAAATAAAAATGAGCATGGTAAATAATCTTCATGATTGAAATCAGTTGACATAATGAGTCAGAGTATGCTTTTAATAATCCTCTAATCTAACTTTGAAATAAATAAAAGTTATGCTAGGAATATTAAATAAAGACCAGATTGAAAATATTTTACACAGTCAAACTATTTGCCGAATGGCCTGTTGTGATGACAAATCCCCTTATCTCGTTCCTATTACTTATTACTATGATGGGAAATACATTTATGGGCAATCGCAAGAAGGAATGAAGATAAATATCTTGCGTAAAAATCCCAATGTATGCGTTCAGATGGATTTAATAATAAGCATGAGTAATTATCAGAGTGTTATTGTTTATGGAAAATTTGAAGAACTAAAGCCTGGTCTTTCAGAAAAAGCAAGAACAGAGTTGCATGAAAATATCCTGACCATGATGACCCGATCCCGCATACATAAATTTGAACATAATTTAGATGGTGAATTTGCAACGAATAGTCCTGATAAATTAATTGTTTTTAGAATTAAAATAAACGAAGTCACCGGCAGATTTGAAAATCAGGAAACAGCCATAAACAAAACGTCGACCACTGAAATAAAATAAATTTAATCTCACATTGAATCTGAAATACTAATTTTGATTCCTAAATTTAGTTCAATGAAATTTTTGTTAATTAGAAATTTGTTACTAATTCTGGGATTGAATCTTTGCTTCTCCTTGATTTCTTTTGGCCAGCAATCCGATAGCACTTTAAAATATGCTGTAGTTATTAAGTTTCAAAGTATTTGCTGTGGTGTCCCTAACGCTGCCCCTTTAAAAAAATTCGTTTCAAAATTCAAAAAAGATAATCATACTAAAACAATCAGAGCTGATAAAATTGGCCCCATGGGAAGAGAAGGCGAATATTATCTTGGATTTAAATTAAAAGAATTAACCAGAAAACAAAAATATAATTTCTTAAAAAAACTAAACGTTGTAACCAGTAAACTTACCGACAAAGGAAAGGCTATAGCTGAAGAAAATGTAATCATTGACAAATCAACACTTCCACAAATAGCCACTATTACAAAAGTATATTATTGATTTACATAAAAATCAGCAAGTACTATTTTCCCCTTCTATACATTCATTTTAAAATTCCAATAATTTCTTTTTTATGATAAACAGCATCAGCATAATTTTGATTTTATTTTCAGTCATTTTATTTTCGCAGTAAATAGTTTAGGGTTTGAAAACTTCAACAAGTTAGATAGGTTTTGGAAGTCAATCAAACTTATTAAATCTTTGAAATAATATTTATTGTGGCAAAAATCTTTAAAAAGTAAATCATGAAAAAACTACTACTATCTCTTTCAACAATTGCTTTTTTATTTTCCTGTTCTCAAAAGAAAGAAAAAGCTTTTTCATTGGAAAATATGGAATGGGTAGACCTCTCCTACACATACGACAGTTCCACTTTATATTGGCCAAATAATGTGAAAAGCTTTGAACACACTACAGAAGCTGAAGGCATTACTCCTTCAGGATTCTATTATTCATCATACAGCATTTGCACTCCAGAACATGGTGGCACTCATTTAGACGCGCCTATACACTTTGCTGCCAACAAACAAACTGTTGATGAAATTCCCATGAGCAGCTTAACAGGCAATGCTATTGTGATTGATGTTTCCAAAAATGCACTGGCAAATCGCGACTATCAGGTAACTATAGCCGATATTGAAAAATGGGAAAAAGAAAATGGACAAATCCCAGAAAACACAATCGTCATTTTCAAAACCGGATACGGACAATATTATCCCGACCGTGCTAAATATTTCGGCACGCCCAACAAAGGTCCGGAAGCCATTCCTATGTTACATTTCCCGGGCATCAATCCCGAAACTACCAAGTGGCTGGTAGATAACAGAAAAATTAAAGCTATGGGATTGGATACTCCGAGTATGGATTACGGACAATCAAAAGATTTTAAAACCCATCAGATTCTATTAGGCGCCAATAAACCCGGATTTGAAAATATAGCGAATCTAGATAAATTACCTACTAAAGGAATATACATCATTGCACTGCCCATGAAAATTGGAAAAGGAAGTGGAGCGCCTTTGAGGATTGTTGCGGGGGTCAAAAACAAATAATAGTTCAACAGGTTTAAAAAGTTCAATAAGTTTAATAGGTTGTTTTCGTACAAAAAAACTAATTGAACCTTTTGAACTAATTGAACCTTTTAAACAAAAATATTATGAAAATCTTCTTCTTTCTTGCAACTGCAACTCTCTTTCTAATAGCATCCTCGAACGCCCAAATTACCTATGTTGCCAATCTCAAAAAAGTTGAAACCATCGTTACTGAAAATGCAAGTTTTTTAAATGATTGCTACAAACGATTTCATGAATTTCCCGAGTTAAGTACTAAAGAAATCAATACCGCGGCTTTCTTAAAAAGCACCATAAAATCTTATGGCTATTCAATAATAGATTCATTGGGTTATCAAAGTTTTGCAGCTGTTTTAAAAAATGGCAAGGGCCCTGTTATTATGTACAGAACTGATATGGATGGGCTTCCTGTAAAAGAAGAAACCAATCTCCCATTTGCCAGTAAAGCAACAGGCATTAAAGACAATGAAACCTATCCGGTGATGCAGGCTTGCGGACACGATATACACATGAGCTCCTGGCTGGGATTAGCGAAGGTGTTGTCTGAAATGAAAAACGACTGGAAAGGAACCGTTATTTTTTTAGCACAATCCGCAGAAGAAACCGCACAAGGTGCCAAGAAAATAGTTACCTCAGATAATTATAAATTATTACCAAAAGCTACCTACCAGTTAGCTGTACACGACCACGCCGAATTGCAAGTGGGCGAAGTAGGCTTTTGTGATGAATTTGAAATGGCGGCTGTAGACATGATGAACATTACTATTTACGGCAAAGGCGGACATGGAGCTGCGCCTCAAAGATGTATTGATCCTATTGTATTGGCAGCACAATACATAACCGAAATACAAACCATTATCAGCAGAAACCTTCCTCCTATTG
>CANFGZ010000240.1 GCA_947446585.1 Chitinophagaceae bacterium
ATGCGGTAACCTTTATAAATGCATTACAACAAAAAACAAGATCCATAATATTTATATTCGGCAATGCATATGCAGCCAAAAACTGGTTTTATGCAAAAAACTTAGTGGTTTGTTATGAAGATGACAGTACCGTTCAGTATAATGCAATGAATATGCTTCAAGGTTTACTTCCCTATAAAGGAACCTTACCGGTAACTGTATGCGAAATATTTAAATTTGGATTTGGATTGTCTGCATTTAATAATATGCTGCCAAAAGAAAGTTACAATGCAATTGGTTTAAATGAGGAGAAATTAAATACCATAGACTCTATTGTAAATGATGGCATTGCCAAAAAAGCAATGCCAGGATGTGTAGTACTTGCGGCAAAAGATGGCAAACTTTTATTCGAAAAAGGATACGGCTATTATACTTATGACAATAATGAACCTGTTACTACCTCTTCAGTTTATGATTTGGCTTCCGTTACAAAAATATTGTCAACCACATTGGGTGTAATGAAATTGTATGACGAAGGAAAAATTGATTTAAAAAAAAAGCTCAGTAATTACCTGCCTTCGGTGGCAGGAACGGATAAAGCCAATATTACCATAGAACAATTGTTGTTGCATGAAGGTGGATTAAAACCATTTATCCCTTTTTACAAAGAAACATTAGACAGCAATCAAATGCCTTCTAAAAAATATTATCAACCTTTCAATAAAGATTGTTTTGATTCTAGAGTAGCAAATGGAATGATGATCAGATGTGATGCAGTTGATACTTTTTATAAAAGAATTTTGGAAAGTCCGCGTACAACTGAAGGTGCTTATGTATATAGTGATAACGATTTTATTTTTCTGGGAAAAATTATTGAAATAATCAGTGGAATGAGTTTGAATGATTATGTGAAAACGAATTTCTATCGTCCAATGGGACTTGAATCAATCGGATATAAACCTTTGGATAAAATCAGTTACCGCAGAATTGTTCCTTCTACCAATGAAGTTGGTTTCAGAAATCAGGAAATAAGAGGCTATGTACATGATCAGGGTTCAGCTATTATGGGTGGAGTGGCCGGCCATGCAGGATTGTTTGCAGATGCTTATGACGTAGCGAGTATTATGCAAATGCTGCTGGATGGTGGTGAATGGAACGGACGACAAGTGATAAAAAAAGAGACTGTTGATTTATTTACGAACTATCATAGTGCAGTGAGCAGAAGAGGTTATGGTTTCGATAAACCTGAAAAGGACAATGCTACTAGGGCTGAGCCTTATCCCGCGAAATCCTCATCAGCAGGTACTTTCGGACATACCGGATTTACCGGCACTTGTGTGTGGGCGGATCCGGTATCCAAACTCATTTTTGTTTTTCTAAGCAACAGGATTTATCCAACAGATAATGGCGTATTCAAAAATCTGAATATTCGTCCGAAAATTTTTGAAACAATTTATCAAGCTGTTTTAAATTAATTATATCATTTAACGATTAATTATTTATTTTAGTTGATACTAATTTACAAACCATGTCATATCCCTATCAATTGACTTCATTAGAAGCTTATAAAAATGCTTATCAGAAAAGTATAGAAAATCCTGAATCATTTTGGGCAACTATCGCCGAAAATTTCACATGGCATAAAAAATGGGATTCGGTGTTGAACTGGAATTTCAACGAACCTAAAGTGGAATGGTTTGCCGGTGGGAAATTAAATATCACCGAAAACTGTTTAGACAGATGGGCTGAATCTCAACCCAACACACCGGCCATAATTTGGGAAGCCAATAATCCCAATGAAAAATCAGTAACCATTACTTACAAGGAATTACTATTTAAAGTATCTCAATTTGCCAATGTATTGAAAAATAATGGCGCTCAAAAAGGCGATCGAATTTGTATTTATATGCCTATGGTTCCTGAGCTCGCTATTGCAGTACTAGCTTGTGCCAGAATAGGCGCAATTCATTCTGTGGTGTTTGGAGGTTTTTCTGCTCAAAGTATTTCCGACAGAATTCAGGATGCACAATGTAATATTGTTGTGACAGCTGATGGCGCTTTCAGAGGCAATAAAAACATTCCATTAAAATCTGTGATTGACGAAGCTTTAATTAATTGCCCTTCTGTAAATAGTGTGATTGTACTTACCCGAACCAACGTTGCCGTTAGTATGCAAAAAGGGCGCGATGCCTGGTGGGAAGATGAAATTAAAAAAGTAGAAGCTCAAGGCAATCCAATCTGTAATGCAGCAGTAATGGATGCAGAAGATGTGTTGTTCATACTTTATACTTCAGGAAGCACAGGGAAACCCAAGGGAGTTGTACATACCTGCGCAGGTTATTTGATTTGGGCTAATTACACTTTTATAAATGTATTTCAATACCAAAAAGGACAGGTACATTTTTGCACTGCAGATATTGGCTGGGTAACTGGTCATAGTTATATTATTTATGGACCTTTAAGTGCAGGTGCCACTACCCTAATGTTTGAAGGTATCCCTACTTATCCTGATGCAGGAAGATTCTGGGAGATAGTTGAAAAACATAAAGTTGATATTTTATATACAGCACCAACTGCCATCAGAAGTTTGATGGGACTGGGAACAACGCCTGTTGAGGGAAAAGATTTAAGTTCATTAAAAGTACTTGGAACCGTTGGCGAGCCCATTAATGAAGAAGCCTGGCACTGGTATGATGAAAACATCGGAAAGAAAAACTGCCCGATTGTAGACACCTGGTGGCAAACAGAAACCGGTGGCGTTTTAATTTCTAATCTTGCCGGAGTAACCAAAGCAAAACCATCTTTTGCCACCTTGCCTTTACCTGGCATACAACCTGTACTGGTAGACGAAAATGGAAATATCATTGATGGTAATGAAGTAAGCGGAAATTTATGCATCAAATTTCCATGGCCAGGTATGCTGAGAACCACTTACGGTGATCATGAGAGATGCAGGCAAACTTATTTCTCTACTTATAAAGGAATGTACTTTACAGGCGATGGTTGCCTTAGAGATAAAGATGGCGATTACAGAATAACCGGCCGTGTTGATGATGTATTAAATGTAAGTGGCCATCGCATAGGCACAGCCGAAGTGGAAAATGCTATCAATATGCATACAGGCGTTGTGGAAAGTGCTGTTGTAGGTTATCCTCATGATATTAAAGGACTTGGCATTTATGCTTATGTGATTTTTAATGGCGTTCACATTGATGAAGCACATACCAAAAAAGATATTTGCGAAACCGTTACCCGTATAATCGGTGCCATTGCTAAGCCTGATAAAATTCAATTCGTTTCAGGGCTACCAAAAACCAGAAGTGGAAAAATAATGCGACGTATTTTAAGAAAAATTGCGGAAGGCGAATTAAATAATCTTGGTGATACTACTACCCTCCTGGATCCGGCGGTGGTGGAGGAGATTATTAAAAGTAGAAGCCC
>CANFGZ010000241.1 GCA_947446585.1 Chitinophagaceae bacterium
AAGCGACCTGATAATATGCCCGTATATGCCATGAAAACATCCATCAGTGATGCGAACATGAGCAAAGAGGAATTAGTAGAAGCTATTACAAAAGGCGGTGTAGCATTGCAAGAAGTGTTAGCCAGTCAATTGGTCGAAGAAGGACAAATGTTAAGACGTGAGCGTTCTTTTGAGGGTGTGGAAGTAAATTACATAACCCTTGAAGCAAAGGAACAAGAGCATAAAGCCATTGCCGATAATGTAACAAGTATTTTAAGAGATGTCATTGGCTTTCAGAAAAATTTTGTTGATGCAGAAGTAGACGAGTTGGATAAAATAGCTGTGGCAGAGGGTAAAGAAATGGAAGTTCGGAAAGGTACATCAGAAGCAGGAGTTTCAAGCCAACCTTATTTTTCAAAAGTATTTAATGTCATTAATCAAATGCTATTCAGTATTAAAGCTGAAGCAGTTGCTGAAAGAACTATTGAAAGATTAAAAGAGGGTAAGAAACCAGTTATAGCATTTGCATCCACAATGGGAAGTTTCATTGAACAAATGGAAAATGAAAATGGAATGCCAGTAAAAGATGGCGATACCATTAACGCAGATTTCAGCGAAGTGTTAATGCGTGGTTTGGATGGTGTTTTACGATATACCGAGAAAGATGTAAATGGCGAAAGCGTTTACAAGCAATTTAATATTTCGGAATTATCTCCCGATGCTCAAGCTGAGTATATCCGAATAAGTGAAAAAATAAAATCCGTTTCAACAGGTATTACAATTTCGCCAATAGATGTTATTGTTCAAAAATTAGAAAAAGCAGGATATTCTGTTGCCGAAGTAACAGGCAGAAAATATGGTGTTCAGTTAAATTTAAAAAATAATCAAGGATTGGTTTTAGCACGTAAAAAATTAAATACCAATGATGCCTTTCGCAAATTCAATAACAACGAAGTTGATGTATTAATGATTAATCAATCAGGCAGTACAGGTGCATCGGCACACGCTATTGTTACAGCCAAAGTTCCTAAAGAAGAAGTAAGACAACGTGTAATGATTGTATTACAGGCTGAATTAGATATTAATACCGAAGTTCAAAAACGTGGTCGTATTAATCGTACTGGACAAATTTTAAAACCAATTTACGACTATGTAAACTCTGCAATCCCTGCTGAAAAGCGTTTAATGATGATGCTTCAAAAGAAATTAAAATCATTGGATGCCAATACAAGCTCTAATCAAAAACAAAGCACAAAGATTTTAGATGTACCGGATTTCTTAAATAAATACGGAGATAAAATTGTAACGGAATATTTATCGGAAAATCCCGAAGTGAATGATTTATTAAACGACCCTTTAAAACTAACCGATACAAGTAATGAAGATGCCAGTTCAACTGAGGATGCAGCTCATAAAGTATCAGGTCGTGTGGCTGTTCTATCAACCAAAATGCAACAAGACTTTTATAATGAGATTGCTGAACGCTACATTGATTTTGTGGACTATTTAAAACAAGCAGGTGAATACGATTTAGAAGTAGAAGCTATGAATTTAGAAGCCGAGCAAATCAATACAGCAGTTATAAAAGTTGGTAAGGGTGGAGAAAGTGCATTTGGCGAAGACAGTATTTTAGAAACAGTTAAAGCAAATGTTTTAAAAAAGCCATTCACTAAAATTGAACTTGAAAATATCATCACAGAATCATTAAACGGAAAGGATGCTAAAACAATACAAGCTGAAACTGTTGCTGAGTTTGATAGCTTCATTACCCAAAGATTAAAAGAGGAACTTCAAGATAATGATGATAAATATACGGAGCTTGTAAAAAATGTACCCAATGAAAAAAAGGTGCAAAAGATTTTAGAAAAAGATGGTCAAGCTGCATGGTTAGATGAAATTAAAAAACGTGAAAAAGTTTTAGAGGATGCTAAAATATCTGCCATTGCACAAATTGAAAAAACAACAAGTAACCGCAAACAATACATAGAGGGTTTATTAAAGTTCTTTTACATCGGTAGAAAATTAAGCTATCCTGTGCAATCGTATGATGGAGGACACGAAACGGTATTGGGTGTTTTTATCGGTTTTATGATTGATAAGAAAAAGAAAAATCCATACGCACCAAGTGCTATGAAATTACGTTTTGCAATTGCCAACAGCAATAAATACATCGCAATTCCTGCGAGTTACAACAAAGATGTAATGGCAATAAAGGGCGAAAGTGTTTCTATTTATGACAAAGGGATTACTGAAACTTATAATGAGTGGGAAACTTCCGTAAAAACAGGAACTGTTGATAGAAAAATAAGACACATTATTACTGGCAATTTACTTCAGGCATTTAGCGATTATAAAGGAAAGTTAGTTAGCTATACTACCATTGATGGAGCTACGAAGAAAGGTATTTTAATGCCTGATAACTGGATTCCAAAAGAGGAAACTAATGGTAAAGTAAATGTACCTATTGGTAAAGCATTAAAAGTTATTGCTTCATTAACTGTTGGCAATTCAATCTATACAAACAATGGAGTGAGTTTAATTCGCCACAACAATTATTTTAAAATCATTGTTCCTGCATCTCGTCAAAAAGGAGGAGTGTTTTATTTGGACAATGATATTTTAAGATTAGTTGAGAATAATCGTTTTGAAAAGTCTGCCGATAAAATGGTAGCTATGATGAACCTGAACAATATCAATAAATTGGTAGATACATTACAAACAAAACATGGTAGCAATGTAACATTAAGCGCATCACAATTTGATATTATTAAAAGTGAATTGCCACAGCATAAATCAAAAGAACGAAAGCCTTTACAAAAGGCAGAAATAATACACGAGGAATTTATTGAACCTGAAAATAATGAATTAGAGTTAGAAGCTCTTGCACTCGAATTGGAATTAGAACTATTAGAATTTTAAAATATACAGCAATGATAACAGCAAACAATTACTACAACCAAATTAACAGCATTGGTGCAAACCAATTACCACCAACTCTTTTAAAGAGCCACGAACTAGTAAACAAAGTAACTCAAGAAGGAGCCAGTTGGGAAACATATAAAAGTAACGCCACAATCAAACGAATGATTGATTTGTATTTCACAAAGCTTGATGAGTATGTTCAACAGCAACAGCCAAAACAAAAGGCAAGTGTTAAAAATGAAATTCAAAAAAAAGTGCCAAAGCCTGCACAGGTTAAAGTGCATAAAGAACCGAAAGCGAAAATTGAAAAGCCTAAAAAGGTTGATACTGCCAATCAAGTAGAACATATTGAAGAAGAATTAAAATTCATCAAACGCTTTACTTTATTGGATGGCAAAACAAAAACAGCCGAACAGGTATTAGGTTTTTTGAATAGTTTACAAAAATCAATTATTGAAAGACGTATCCGAAAAACATCTCCTTATGCCAATGAAATAAAAATCATTCAGGAG
>CANFGZ010000242.1 GCA_947446585.1 Chitinophagaceae bacterium
CTACATGCGCAAGAATTTTAGCGAAGACCATTAATTGTGAAAACAAAACAAAAGATGGCGAAGCCTGTAATAAATGCAACAGCTGTCAATCATTTGATAACGGCTCTTCATTCAACATCCATGAATTAGATGCCGCCAGCAATAATGGCGTTGATGACATGAGAGAGCTAACCGATCAGGTTAGATTTGCACCACAGGCTGGCAGATACAAGGTGTATATAATAGATGAAGTACATATGCTGTCTGCAAATGCCTTTAATGCATTTTTAAAAACACTGGAAGAACCACCGCCTTATGCCATTTTTATTCTAGCTACTACAGAAAAACATAAAATCTTACCTACAATTTTAAGTCGTTGCCAAATTTTTGATTTTAAAAGAATTACTACTCTCGATACAGTTGAACATCTTGAAGAAATTACAAAAAAAGAAAAAATTACCGCCGAGAAAGCTGCGCTTCATGTTATCGCTCAGAAAAGTGAAGGCTGCCTCAGAGACGCTTTAAGTATTCTAGATAAAATAGCAAGTTTCACTGGAGGCAACATAACGTATTCCAATACACTGGAGCATCTGAATATTCTTGATGAAGATTATTATTTCAGATTAATGGACAATATGCAACAACAGCAATTGGCAGACGCTTTGTTATTGTATGATGAAATCAATCAGAAAGGATTTGAAGGAGACACAGTATTGGAAGGATTCGCGGAATTTATACGCAATCTTCTGGTATGTAAAGATGCAAAAGCGGCAAGATTGCTAGATGTAGCTGATGATTTTAAATCAAAATATTTGCAACATGCTGCAATTACAGAAACAGGATGGTTGATAGCCGCACTAAATATCATCAATGAAACTTCACTAACCTATAAACAGGCTAGAAATAAGAAATTACATATTGAGTTGGCTTTAATTAAACTCAGCTATCTGAAGCAAGCCATTCAAATTACCCTGAGTGATGACGCCATCAGTAAAAAAAAAATAACTGACCAATCAAAAGTCATTTCATTTAAATCATTGCCTGCAATAAAATGGGTGTCTCAAAATGATGTCCAGGCCTCTTCAGCAAAAAAAATCACTTCCGTTAAAAAAGAAGACAGTGCCGTTTTAATTATTGAAGAACCCAAAACATCACTCAAAAAAAAGAATGAGCCTGAAGAATCATTACCGTTAAAAGAAAAATCAGAACCAAAAGTAAAACTAGGTTCATTAAAAAGAATTCAGGAACAAATTGCAGAGCAAACTAATAAAACCATATCAATAAAACCAATTACACAGGAGTTACTTAATGATGCCTGGAATATCTATATTGATAATTTGATCAAAGAAAAAAATCATTCCACTGTAGCCAATTTCAAACAAGCTATATTAAATATTATCGACGAAAGTAATTTTGAAATCATCACCGATAATAATATTCAACATAAATTCATTGAAGCAGAAAGATCCGGTCTGATTTATCACTTGCAGGATTATTTCAACAACAAAGATTTAGCATATCAACTCATTATTTCAGAAAAAATAGAAGTAATCGAAACTGGCCCCAAACCTATGAACGCCAAGGAGCATTTTCGTGTACTTACCGAGCAATACCCCATGATTAAAGATTTAAAAGAAAAGTTGAAATTAGACCTTGATTATTAAACGAAAGGGAAAAAATATTTGAATAATTCTAAGTCATTATAAAAACCGGCTTAAATTTTCCACTTTTTACATTAATTTCGGGCCTTAAAGAAAATAAAAGAAAAAATATGGCAGAGGTAATCAGAATGCCCCGTTTAAGTGATACCATGACAGATGGTAAAATTGTAGTTTGGAATAAAAAAGTGGGTGATAAAATCAAACCAGGAGACACCCTTGCAGATGTTGAAACAGATAAGGCCACCATGGAGCTGGAAAGCTACTGGAGTGGAACGCTTCTATATATTGGGGTGGAAGCAGGAAATGCTGTAAAAGTTGATGGTGTTCTTGCTGTTGTTGGAAAGGAAGGAGAAGATTACCAGTCTTTGATTACTGAATCACCAAAGGAAAATACCGCTGCCGCTAAGCAAACAACTGCTAACTCAACAGCACTTACTGCAACAGCTGCGCCAGAAGAAAAAAAGGCTGCCCCTGTTGCTGCCAGTGATGAAAGAATAAAAGCTTCACCGCTCGCCAAAAAAGTTGCAGCAGAAAAAGGCATCGATATTTCTATGCTTTCGGGTAGTGGCGACGGAGGGCGCGTAATTAAAAAAGATGTAGATCAATATACTTCTACAGTTGCTAAAAAAGATGCGGCACCAATGGTAAGTTTCTTAGCCTCTACTACCGAATCTTATACCGATATTGAACTCACTCAAATGCGCAAAACCATTGCCCGCCGATTGAGTGAAAGTATGTTTGGCGCACCACATTTCTATTTGACAATGGAAATTAACATGGACAATGCCATGACAGCAAGAAATGCAATCAATGAAGTAAGTCCGGTTAAAGTGTCTTTCAATGATATGATTATTAAAGCATGTGCAGCGGCTTTGCGTCAGCATCCTGATGTCAACAGCAGCTGGATGAATGATTTTATTCGTCGCAATCATCATATTCATATTGGCTCTGCAGTAGCTATGCCAGAAGGATTGATTGTACCAGTGGTGAAATTTGCTGATCAGAAATCATTGTCACAAATTGCTGCCGAAACTAAGAGCTTGTATTCAAAAGCAAAAGATAAAAAATTACAACCTGCCGAATTCAGTGGAAACACTTTTACCATTTCAAATCTTGGCATGATGGATATCGAAGAATTTACCGCAATCATCAACCCTCCAGATAGTTGTATTCTGGCTGTGGGTCGTATTAAAGAAGTTGTTATAAAAAAAGGTGATGGTTTTGGCGTAACCAATATCATGAAATTAACCCTAAGCTGTGATCACAGAAGTGTGGATGGTGCTGTTGGAGCTTCTTTCCTACAAACTTTGAAAGGATATATAGAAAACCCAGTTACTATGCTTGTGTAACAAAATCTTCATAATTATTAAAAAATGACGGAATTAATTTCCGTCATTTTTTTTATATGGTATCTTTATCAGGACAATGGAAAATCATCCCGTAATATTATTTGATGGTGTTTGCAATCTCTGTAACAATGCTGTGCGGTTTGTGATCAAAAGGGATCCTAAATCGATTTTCAAATTCGCATCATTACAAAGTGATTTCGGAAAAAAAATAATTGCCGAATATCATCTGTCCGAAAAGCCGGTTTCCTCGTTTATTTTAGTGGAAAATGATAAACTCTATTTTAAATCAACAGCTGCATTAAAAGTTATCAAAAAGCTGAATGGAGTTGTACGTTTGCTTTACGTATTTATAATTTTGCCGGCAGTGATCAGAAATGTAGTTTACGATTTTATTGCCGCTAATCGTTATAAATGGTTTGGA
>CANFGZ010000243.1 GCA_947446585.1 Chitinophagaceae bacterium
TATAAATGTATATGGTACCATCAAGAGTAATGTAAGTCGAAATATAGTTACTGGGTAATAGAACCGACTGTTGGAAGGCTGCTGATTGCAGAATAATTGCATTACATACATCAATAAACTGACCGTGATAGAGCTTGCAATAAAGCGCGATATGTTTACATAAAAAGGCCAGTTGGGATAGAACCATTGAAAGTCTGCCCCATCATATACCAACAGCATATTGATGATTGAGCAGATGTATAGCGCATACCAAAAGTTAAGTTTATCACGAAAAATAATCAGCAAAATCAAGCTTACAAACAATGCCATAATCAAAATGCCACAAAACAATCCGGTAAATATTTGTGAATCCGCTTCTTGTCTTTTTAGCGTGGGTTCAGACACAAGATGTAACCTCATCGTTAAATTTTCATTTCGCTTATCACAATACAGGAGACATGTTATCGTGTCTGATGCAGCACTCCGGGTTGAAATGGGGAAAGTGAATTCCGCTAGTGGTAAGGGGCGTTGATAGAAGGGATAATGATCTCCAGTTGTCCCAGATCGTTCATAACTTTTTCCACGAAGGATGAACAACTCTGTTTCATTGATGCCCCTGTTGCTGAGTTGAAGATAGATGGGCGACTTCCCTGTTTTTTTTGAACATAGTATTTGAAAACGAATCCAGTATACCTGATTTCGATTGGGTTGATGAAACACAAAGGAGCCATTGTTTGATATCCACTTATTGTCATTACGTTTCAACATGGAGTCGATAGGAGCTTCATTGTTTTCGCCAAGGTACTTTATGGATCCGCTAATGTTAAGAGATCCGTTGGCAATAACATCCTGCTCTTTAATCAATTGTTGTGCCCAAACTGAGCTGCCAACAAAGCAGAAAAACCCCCATAGCAATAATCTTTTCAGATGCATGATTTAATATAATCTACAATGATGCGTGCATGTGTGGTGTGCGGTTATTTCAATCGTATCTAAAAGTTAGTAATTATATTGTTGCATTTATCAAAACTCTGAAATATACAAACAGGTTGGTATATTTCTCGGATTCCATTTATGTAGTGACTGATGATAAAATAAATTTTGGTCGTAAGAAATACAAAACGCGGTGTTTCATGGATATGTGTTATGGGCAGAACCTATATTATTCATTGTTCCAAAAATTTGGATCCACCTTCGGTGTTGGTTTTTCGGTGATGGTTTCATAAATAATCTGAACTTTGCAGTTGCTTTCTTCTCCTTTTTTCTTAATGGATTTTATAAAATCCGTTGCTTCCTTTTCAGTTTTAAAATAGCCAACCAATTTTGCAACTCCTGTCGAAGATTGATTTTCCTTGAAGTTGATTTTTTTCAAGTAGTCGTTCATGAAAATCCAGGTACCATCTGAGTATCTGTTCAAGGTGTACAAGTGAATAATCAATTCATTGGTATTATAAAAGCGCTCGTATGATACATAATATATTTTCTGCAGGGTTGTAGGCAGTCCTGTCGATGGATTTGATTTTGTTAGATTTCCTCCTAAAAAGATTGAGTCCGTTTCTTGTTCTCGGGCCAATGCGGCTCTTTCTTCTATTCTCTTTTGCGCCTCCATCATTAGATATGCTCTTCGAGCATTGTCAGCTTCCTCTTGGCGTCTTTGAGACTCCCTTTCCATCTGTCTTCTCTGTTCAGCTTCAGCTGCTTTTTCACGTTGTCTTTCGATAAATATATTTCCAATTTCGGTTAGTGCACTCTTCATGGTTTCTGTCCTTCTTTTATACATGTCATCTTCTTGTTGCTGCTTTTGTCGAAGCTCTAACATCTTTCTCTGTATTTCAGCATTTCTCGTGGCTGCTGCTTCCTGTTGTTGCTGTTGTAAGTATTGTTGTTGTTTTAATTTTTGCTCAGCCATCTTTCTTTCTGCCTCAGCGTTGTTTTCATTTATCTTTTTTTGCTGGTTGCTTTCAAAAGTTGCAATATTATTTTTTAAGGTTATTTCTTCGTTTTTAATATCAGCAAAAGCTTTATTGATTTCTGACATATTTTTATCACTCATATTTACCAGCATCGATTCCAAATTCTTCACATTATTATATGCCATCGTTAGTTGACGATTGTACTCACTTGTAACCGCTCCTGGAGCGTACAAATTGAGACTCATTCTATTTCTCCAATTGGCCAATTCATCTTTGTATCTAATTAGAAATGATTTTATGCTATTTTGAAGATCTGTTTTCGCCGTATTTACACTTGAGCTATTGGTATTACATAATTTTGTATCGGGTAAAAAAATGATATAATTATTGACATCATACATTATTGGCTTTCCATTTACGCCGATATATGGTTTTTTATTATGAGCAGCTTCCACAGCTTGTTCATAAGTTGAAAACCAGTCAGCGGCTCCAGCCGAAGTTGCATTGCTGAGCGATGCCCAGCGTACAGTCCAGGATACTCCTTCTGGTTTATATCCTTCCGGTATACATTTAGAGATTATTTTACCGCCACACTGAATATTCCTCATTACATACCCTTGTGGGCAATTATCTTGACCTACTATTACTTTTACTGTAATCATAAGAAAACTACACAAGAATAATTTACAATTCATAGCAATTGATTTATGATGAAGGGGGAATGGATCCAGAATAATAAAATTATTTTAAACCTCACATAATTTTCGTTAGAATTTTGGTTTAACTACTTCCTTCTGAATCACTTCTTCTTTTGGAAATTTCGGGAAGTAATCGATTAAATACTGAAATGCATCTCGTATTCTTTTCTCATAGTTTCCTTTGATGAATTCTGGATTGTTTGTATCCATATAAGAAAATATGTAAAATCCATATGGAGCATATATCCACGTGTAATCTTCAGCAGTCTTAATTCTCCCATTAAAAAAATGAGACATTGTTATAGTATTTAGTTTATATTCACCATTCATTGAGGTTAATTTGCCATGAAATACTGTATCTATTGATATGTCTAGATCACGTTTAACTTCTTTTGCACTATCAATAAAGTGAATTGCATTACTATAAAATTCAACAAAATTTGAGTTAGAACTATTGAGCCCTGAAGTATAATCGCCTAATATAAAATTGTCATTATTTTTGAAATAGTCATAAGAATTATTTTGATTTTCATCAACTTGATTAGGGCTTGGGTAGCTACTGTTTTTTGGCTTACCAATTTCAATTGTGTTTTTGAAACTAATTAGAGTTACAAAACTCCGAATCAATCGGTAATTCTTATAATTATTTTTATTATTGTTATAAAGAACAGCCCTAACTGTTAATATGTAATCATCTAGTGAATATTTTAAGTATACACACTGATTAACGACATTTGATTTAACTTTATATGCAAATTTGAATTTATCCGCACA
>CANFGZ010000244.1 GCA_947446585.1 Chitinophagaceae bacterium
CAGGAAGTAAATGGCTTCGATATTTTCATTTCCTCCATATTCATTGGGTTCCCATGCTCCGGGTTTTCTTGAAAAATCCAGTCTGATGATTGAATTTACAGCATCTACCCTTATGCCATCAGCATGAAATTGCTTGAACCAAAAATGCGCACTACTGATCAGAAAAGAGCGCACTTCTCCCCTTTTGTAATTAAATATATAACTGTTCCAGTCGGGGTGAAATCCTTTGCGCATATCTGCATATTCATAGGTATGTGCGCCATCAAACATAAATAGTCCGTGAGCATCACCGGGAAAATGCGAGGGAACCCAGTCGAAGATTACACCGATGTTATTTGAATGCAATTCATCAACCAGATGCATCAAGTCTTCAGGTATTCCAAATCGTGATGTAGCTGAAAAATACCCGGTAGATTGGTAGCCCCAACTTCTATCATAAGGGAATTCCATGACGGGCATGAACTCTACATGAGTAAATCCCATTTCTTTAATATAGGGTACGAGTCTTTCTGCAATTTGCCGGTAAGAATTAAAACTGTTTTCGTCGTTTTTATTAGGCCGCATCCAACTTCCCAGATGCAGCTCATAAACATTCCAAGGAGCTTTTAGTGAGTTGTTTTTTTTTCTTTTACCCAGCCATTCTTTATCTTTCCATTGATAATTAAAATCCCAGGCAACAGATGCAGTTGCAGGTCTTAATTCCGAAAAAATGGCATAAGGATCTGCTTTAAGTAATTCGGTGTTGTTGATACAGGTGATATGGTATTTATAAATACTTCCTTTTGAAAGATGTGGGATAAATCCTTCCCAAATACCCGATTGGTCGAGTCTGGCAAATAAAGGATGATGCCCTTTATTCCAATCATTAAAATCTCCTACAATGGAAACCGATTTAGCATGAGGCGCCCATACGGCAAAGTAAAAACCAGAAGTATTGAGGACTTTGATTTTTTTACTTCCAAAAAAATCATAAGCAGTGGCTAATTCGCCTTGTTGAAACAATTCTATGCTTTCGTTGTTAAACATTGAATAATTCCAAACGGATTTTGCAGAATCAATAAAATGTTCTTCTTCGTAAGTCATTTTCGTATTTTTGCAACAATTGTTCAGGAGGTGCAAGAATCTAAAATTAAGATTTCTATTCCTCATCAAAAATTAATTAATCATTTTCAATAGAAAATTAAATTTTAATGGATAAAATTAAAGTTGTTGTTGTTGCATTTTTTGTGTGTATAAGTTTTAATGCTATTTCTCAGCAAACTAATATTACCGGAAAAATCATTGACACAGAAGCCCATTTACCTGTTAAAAATGCAGTTGTTATGGTATTGTCTTTAAAGGATTCTACCCTGATAACTTTTGCAAGAACTCAGGAGGATGGAACTTATGAATTGAAAAATGTTCCTGCTGGAAAGAATATTCTTATGATTACTCACCCTATTTATGGTGATTATGTGGATGGTGTAAATTTTAAAATCAAAATGGAGTCTCTTTCAACCATTGCACTGACCAGCAAAAGCAAGCTTTTAGAAGCCATTATAATTAAAACGGGGGGTGCAATCAGAATTAAAGGGGATACCACTATTTATACTGCCGACAGTTTTAATGTAAGTGCAAATGCCAATGTAGAAGAATTGCTGAAGAAATTACCGGGAATTCAAGTGGATAAAAATGGCGAGATAAAAGCTATGGGTGAGAAAGTTCAAAAAGTATTGGTGGATGGAGAAGAGTTTTTTGGTGATGATCCAGGTATGGCGGTAAAAAATTTAAGAGCCGATGCAGTTAAAGAAGTTCAGGTTTTCGATAAGAAAACGGAACAGGCTGAATTTACGGGCATCGATGATGGTAACACACAGAAAACCATTAACCTTAAATTAAAAGAAGATAAAAAGAAAGGCTATTTCGGAAAAGTAAGTTTAGCCGGAGGAATTGGAAAAGATATCAACAACCGATTTAATAATAATCTTTTGTTGGGTTCCTTTAAAGGAAAAAGAAAATTGTCGGGATTTATTTTGAATGGCAATACCGGACAAGATGGTTTGACTTGGCAGGAAAATCAAAAATATGGAAACAGTGAAGATAATAATTTTGAGATGATGGATGAAGATGGAATCTTTGCGTTTTCAATTACTCGTACAGGAGATGAAGAAATATATATCAATCCGGAAAATGGATTTTTGAGAAATGTAAATGCCGGATTACAATACAGCAATAAATGGAAAGACAAACATAATTTCAATTTTTCTCCTAAATATAATGAGCAGGATTATAGCAATGTAAAAAACACCAATACCATTACTCAGCTTGGAGATTCTTCACTAAATGAGAATCAGGAAACTCATACCAGAATCAACAGATACAACATAAAAAATACAGCTATTTATGATGTGAAAATTGATACCAATAACAGTTTGAAGATGACCTGGAGGATGAATTATTTTCATGTAAAAAACAGCGAAAATAGCGACGCGGTTACTACAGGAAGTACAGGTTTTCTAAAGAACAGCAGTATCAGAAATATTTCTGCAGAATCGGATAAAAGTGTATTAAGTGGGAATGTTATTTTTAAACATAGATTCGCTAAAGCAAGAAGAACATTGTCATTTACAGCCGACTGGAATAATAATGTGTCGAATGCTCAAAATTATCTTAATTCGGAAAATACCATTTATGATTTTATTCAGCCTGTAATTATTGATGTTGACCAATTTACAAAGTCAACCAATAATTCAAATAAAATTTCTGCAAAATTAAATTATACAGAACCCCTCAGCAAAAAGTGGTCAATGGAAATTGCGTATGAACTGTCTGATAATTTAGGAAAAAATAATCAGTCTACATATACAAAATCCAATGGTGCCTATGATATTCCTGTAGACTCTCTTACCAATGATTTCAAACAAAGTATTATCATTCATACTCCTTCTGCAAAATTCAATTTTGCGTATAAAAAAATCAAATTCAATTTTGGTTCTGGTTTCGGCATTACTCATTATGATTTAGTTGATCTTACCATTAATAAAGATTATCTGAGAAAGTATACCAATCTTTTTCCCTCTGCCACGTTTGTATACAATTATAAAAGCAATCATTCTTTAAGAATTAAATACAATGGATCCAGTTCTCAGCCTACGATTAATCAGTTACAACCATTAAGAAATAATAACAATGTATTTTATCAGTATATCGGCAACCCGGATTTGAAACCTTCTTTTGCAAATAACTTCAATATTACTCATAATGGCTACAATTTTTTTAAGAACCTTTGGAATTATCAATCACTGAATATTACATTCACTGAAAATTCAATTACTGATAATAAAATCATCGATCCTATATCCGGAGGTA
>CANFGZ010000245.1 GCA_947446585.1 Chitinophagaceae bacterium
AAATTCTCCCGTACGATTGGGTGTTAACATCGTAATGCTGCAACCCGCAAATACAGATTTCAGCGATTTTGAAAAATTTATTTTTTCCAACGGAGATAAAAGCAATTGCCATTTCAAAGCCTCTAAACCCCAGTTCAAAAGCAACATAAATACAACAAGCCAGAACAGAGGCAGCTTCCAGCAACTTTTTATTTGCGTCCATCTGATTTCCAAATCGGGTTGTTGGATTATTTGTTTGTATAATAAATAGGATAATATCACAAACAACAAAGGCCCCAGAAAGTAATTGAGTATTAATTTTATACTTTTGTTCAAGTAAGGAATTTATCAGTAAAAATAAGTTGCCCATTGCAAAAATCATCAAAAATCATTTTAGGAATTGATCCGGGCACCATTATCATGGGATTTGGATTGATAGAAGTAAAACAAAAAGGCATAGAACTTATTGATATGGGTGTACTAAAGTTATCCCAGGGAAATGATGCTTATGAGAAACTAGAAAAAATTCACAATAAAGTAGCAGAGCTTATAAAAAAATACAAAGCCAATGATTTTGCCATTGAAGCGCCATTTTTTGGTAAAAATGTTCAAAGCATGCTTAAGTTAGGGAGAGCTCAAGGAGTGGCTATCGCTGCAGCTATGCAGGCGGGTCTTCCTATTTGCGAATATGCTCCAAAAAAAATCAAGCAATCCATTACCGGAAATGGAAATGCAGGAAAAGATCAGGTAATGAAAATGCTGCAGCAAATTCTTTCATTCAAAGAAAACCCAAAACACATGGATGCCACAGATGCTTTGGCTGTTGCCGTTTGTCACTATTTTCAGCAGGGAAGTATTATTCAATCCAAATCTTCCAAGATGAATGGATGGAAAGATTTTCTGTCAAAAAACCCAGACAGATTGAAAAAAAGTATTTAGAGATTAGATATAATTTTCTGTTGAATTGCAATTAGCTCGTCCTGATCAAGTTTTAATTTTTCGCGGGTAAAGTTCAGGTCATCTGCACTATTGATAGGTAATAAATGCATATGTGCATGTGGTACTTCAAGCCCCACAACACTTATTCCACATCGATTGCAATCAAATGATTTTTCGATGGATTGAGCAATTGGTTTTGCAAATAACAGCATAGCTGTAAGATAACTTTCGGGCAAATCAAAGAGTTTGTCCACCTCGGTTTTTGGAACCACCAGAACATGCCCTTTTACTAATGGAAAAATATCTAGAAAGGCATAGAAATTTTCATTTTCTACAATTTTGTAAGAGGGAATATCTCCTTTAATGATTTTAGAAAAAATAGTCATTTGGATTATACCGTAATGTTTTCAATTTTAAATTTAATAACTCCTGCAGGAACTACAACTTCTGCTATTTCCCCAATTACTTTTCCCAGCAATCCTCTTCCAATAGGAGAAGTCACAGAAATTTTCCCATCTTTCAAACTGGCTTCTTTTTCAGAAACAATATGATATGTTACTGTTTTATTTGTGGAAAGATTAGTGACGGTAACTTTGGTAAGTATACTCACCCTGCTCGCATCAATTGATGATTCATCTAAAATTCTTGCTGTAGCAATTACCCCTTCAAGATATTTTATCTTTGCCTCAAGCATGCCCTGCGCTTCTTTTGCTGCATCATATTCGGCGTTTTCCTTTAAATCGCCTTTTTCTCTGGCTTCAGCAATTGCTTTGCTGGCTGCCGGACGATCAACCGATTTTAAATGATGAAGTTCTTCCTGCATCTTTTCAAAGGTAATCTGTGTTACATAATTTGTTTCTGCCATAATAATTCATTTACCAAATAGAAAAAAAAATACAACGCCTTAGAAAGACCAAAGCGTTGCATAATTACAAATATACTAAAAAGACTAAAATGACAGATTAGATAATATCAAGTTTTTCAAGTAATACTTTACTCATTTTATAGGTTGCCTCTCTCGAATAACCCGCAATATGTGGTGTAATGATTACATTTTTTTGCTGAACCAGAAACTCAAAATTCTTTTTCTCGAGTTCAACGTATGAATTCAGGTGTTCGTTTTCTAATACATCCAATGCGGCACCACTAATCAACTGATTTGTTAATGCAAAAATCAAATCCTCAGTACAAATTACCTTTCCCCTGGACGAATTTAAAATAAAGGGTTTTTGTTTTAATTGCTCAAAAAACGCACGGTTACCCATATAATAAGTAGTTTCGGTTAAGGGTACATGAAAGCTAATCACATCTGCATATTTTTCAATTTGCTCTAAATTGCTTTCTTTAACCATCTCATTACCGAAACCGGATTTATATTTATCATATGCAAGTATCGTTACGTCAAAAGAGGATAAAAGTTGGGCAAATCTTGATCCTGTGTTCCCAAAGCCGATAATCCCAACTACTTTCCCTCCTAGTTCCATGCCTCTGTTTTCGGGTCTCAGCCATTTACTTTCGGCAACTTCCGCAGCACTTTTACTAATTTTTTTCATCAGACTCAGCAACAAACCCAGGCTAAATTCTGCTACTGCATTACTATTTCCTTCGGGACTACTTACACAAATAATATTTTTTTCTCTGGCATAAGCAACATCAATATGTTCCATTCCGCTTCCTACCCTGCCAATCCATTTCAAATTAACAGCCCGATCTATCATCCTCTTGTCTATATCAATTTGTGTAGAGACAATTATTCCTGTTGCTTGCTCAATTTTGTTGAGCAAGCCATCATAATCTAAATCTGTTGCGAGTAAAAATTTTAGCCCCTTATGAGTTAAGGTTTCTGTCAAAAAATCATGAACGGGTGCAGTGATAATAATCATATCAAATAGAAGCAATCATGCTGATTTCCACATTTACATTTCGTGGAAGACCTTTAACAGCAACTGTTTCTCTGGCTGGGTAGTCGCTTGAGAAATACTGACTGTAAATTTCATTTACTGTTGAAAAATGTTCCATTCCACTTAAAAAAATTGTTGTTTTAATTACATTCTTAAAGTCTGCGTTTTCGGATTTTAAAATCGCTTTAAGATTTTCCATGACCTGCTGAGTTTCTTCTGCAATGGATCCCGTTAATAGCACCTCAGTTTCTGGCACCAATGCAATCTGACCGGAAATAAATAACAAATCTCCTGATTTGACTGCCTGATTATATGGTCCTATGGGAGCAGGTGCCTCAAGGGTATTAATAATTGTTTTATCCATTTTCTAAATTTTAAGAATAAGCAAATATATTCCTTATCAAGCACCTATTTTTGCTAAAATTTATCCACAATGAACATTGCCATATTAGCAAGTGATATAAATTTCAGGG
>CANFGZ010000246.1 GCA_947446585.1 Chitinophagaceae bacterium
CAATATCAGATCCGGAATTGAGTTCAACAACAACTTGGGATCCAACAGTAATCTTATTAATTCAAACGAGATTAGTTATACCAATTACACTTCTTTCCCGAGGTTGATTTTTCCAAAAATTCCGAATGCATTTAATAAAAAAAATGACATAACAAGTGGAGAGACTTTTATCAGTGCAGGAGTGGCTTATACAACGCGACTTAATTTATTTAAGCTACAAACTATTAATGCAGGTTTTGGTTGGACTGGTGTCAATCGCAGAAACTGGAAATGGGCATGGACTCCTTTAAACATAGGATTTAGTAATGTGTTTAATCAGTCGGATAGTTTCAAAACTATTGTTGCTCAAAATCCTTTTTTAAATTATTCTTATAATACTGCTTTGGTAACAGGAATGGCTATCAGCTTTTCTAAACTAAAATCAAATTTCTCTCATCCTAATAGTTTGTCAAAAGAAATGGCTATGAGATTTAATGCTGAAGAATCCGGGTTAACCTGGGGATTACTTCCGATATTAACTAAGTTTAAAAGAAAATATATTAAAGCCGACTTTGAAATTAAGCACAATATTAAATACAATAAAACTTCATTGGGTTTCCGAGGATTTTTGGGTATAGGGGTTCCATTACTGGGTAGCGACACCAATCGAACGCTTCCATTTTTCAAACAATATTATGGAGGCGGCAGTAACAGTATGAGGGCCTGGCCCGTAAGAGGAATCGGGCCTGGAGGAAGAGCATTGATTCCTTTCTTCTCGGATAAAACGATATTTAATGATCGTACCGGAGACATGCAACTAGAATTAAATACCGAATTCAGATATGATATTGCCACAATAATACCCAATACGCTATTACTTAGAGGTGCAGTTTTTGCTGATATTGGGAATATCTGGAATCTTCGAAATACGACCCTTAACGGAAGTACGGATACGGCACAGTTTAAATTCAGAAACATATACAGTCAATTAGGTGTATCTGCAGGCACTGGCTTTAGATTAGATTTTAATTATTTTATTTTACGACTTGATTTTGGATTCCGATTTAAAAGACCAGAACTATATTATATAAATGATGGATGGAAATCCCCTGATATTGGATTTAATGATGCGTTCAAGAAGATCCTAACCAGAGGTACGGATGATGAATACAGGAAATGGAGATACGAAAATTTCAATTTCACCATAGGGATAGGCTACTCCTTCTGATTTAGTTAATCTTAATTAAGGATTAGAATTTCCTATACCAGCAAGCATGTTTATAAAACCATCCAATGTCATTGCGTCCTTTACATTCATCTCGCCGATTGCTGTTCGGCGTAATTCACTGAGGTAAGCCCCACATCCTAACTCCTGACCAAAATCGTGGGCTATACTACGTATATACGTTCCTGTTGAGCATGCAATTTTAAAATAAACCAAAGGCAATTCAACGGAGATAATTTCGAATGACTGAATATTTATTTTTCTCGGCTTGAGATTAACTTCCTCCCCTCTTCTTGCCAGTTCGTACATTGGCACTCCCTTTTTTTTAAGGGCCGAATATACCGGCGGAACCTGACTGATTTCACCTATGAATTTCTTTACGGTTTCGTTTATTTTTTCGAGCGAAATTCCAGCATAATCTTTTGGATTTTCTGGCAGGCTTTCCATATCATAGGTTGGCGTAATTGCACCGAGTGTAAATGAACCGGCATACTCTTTTTCCAGAGCCATGTATTCATTTATTTTCTTAGTAAATTTTCCAGTGCATAGAATTAATAACCCCGTGGCCAAAGGATCAAGCGTTCCCGCATGTCCCACTTTTTTTATTTTCAATAGAAGGCTTACTTTTCTTACCACATCGAATGAAGTCCAATGCATTGGCTTATCAATTAACAACATTCTGCCTTCTTCAAAAATGTCTCGGGTTTGTTGATCAATATTTAATTTTACAAATGGTGTTCGTTGGGAATTATCTTCAGGACCCAATGCTGCTCTGTATTTGTTGCGATAATTTCCCTTGGTTTTCAAAACAAATAAATTAAACAATGATTAATATGCCTTAGCAAACAAAACTCTTTGCGTGCTTGGCTTTCCGGTTAAAATACAACTGCCGCTCTCCATTTTGTTATCTAGTGGAATGCAACGAATGGTCGCTTTGGTTTGTTCTTTAATTTTATCTTCTGTATCTGCAGTACCATCCCAATGAGCAGAAACAAAACCAGCCTTTGTGTTCAGTATTTCTATAAATTCGTCCCAGGTATTGGCTTCTCTGATATTTTCGTTTCTGAAAGCAAGTGCCTTGTTGAAGATATTTATCTGAATCTCTTCAAGCAAATCTTTTATGCACAAAGCCAGTCCGTCAAAAGATACCGTTTTCTTTTCTTTGGTATCTCTTCTTGCCAGTTCCACCACATTGTTTTCAATATCTCTCATGCCCATTGCCACTCTTACTGGAACCCCTTTCAATTCGTATTCAGCAAATTTCCATCCCGGACGTGCATGATCAGAATTGTCATATTTTACCGAAATCCCTAATGATTTTAAATCATTTATTAAAAGAGATACCTTTTCATCAATGACCGGTTTGCTTTCTTCCCCTTTATAAATAGGAATAATAACTACTTGTAAAGGAGCGATTCTTGGAGGCATGATTAACCCCTGATCATCACTGTGAGCCATAATTAATGCTCCAATCAATCTCGTAGAAACACCCCAACTCGTTGCCCAAACATATTCCTGTTTATTTTCTTTATTTAAATACTGCACATCAAAAGCCTTGGCGAAATTTTGTCCGAGAAAATGAGACGTTCCTGCCTGTAATGCTTTTCCATCCTGCATTAAGGCTTCGATGCAATAAGTATCTTCTGCACCGGCGAATCTTTCATTTGGTGTTTTTACTCCTTTAATTACCGGAACTGCCATATAATGTTCAACAAAATCTGAATAAACATCCAGCATTTTTTTTGTTTCTACAATAGCTTCTTCTTTTGTTGCATGGGCAGTATGACCTTCTTGCCATAAAAATTCGGCTGTTCTCAAAAATAATCTTGTTCGCATTTCCCACCTTACCACATTGGCCCATTGATTAACAAGAATAGGCAAATCACGATAAGATTGAATCCAGCCTTTGTAGGTATTCCAGATAATGGCTTCACTTGTAGGCCTAATGACCAGTTCTTCCTCAAGCTTGGCTTCTGGATCTACAATAAGTTTTCCTTTATTATCAGGATCTGCTTTTAACCGATAATGAGTAACCACCGCACATTCCTTTGCAAATCCTTCTGCATTTTTTTCTTCTGCCTC
>CANFGZ010000247.1 GCA_947446585.1 Chitinophagaceae bacterium
CCACAAAAAAACAAATCTATCGTTATCAACACATTTTTTACTACCTACATAAACATCTATAAATTTTGACTCTACGTAAACACCAATAATTTCAACAACAAAGCCACCTAGAAACAAAAAGAATATGAATATACCAACAATCAAATATGTATAACATATATGAAGCTCAGAAAGCAGTGGTTCACATTGCAATACATGACCCACAATTAATGTGCAGACAAAAGACACAAATACGCCAGGGAAAACAATTGCATATAAGAATCGTAATGATTCATTTTTGACTATGGAAGAAAAATCCATCATCCTAATATATTTTTAAATTCTTTCACTATTGTACGTAAGTTCGAATTTTAAGTACTATTAAATGCATCTGAACCGATTTTTTGAATTTCTTTGCTGTATAGAATTAAAAGATTCTTATTTCCAAACAATAAGTGAGTAACAAAAATTAGAATATGATTTAGAATATCATTGTTTTAAAAGATATAACAGAATATTTTAATTTTTTAGGATATTATTAGTGTTTGATTTGTCTGTTGTTAGTTGAGAGTTTGTGCTATCAATTTTTAATTTTTCAATAAACTCTTCGATAGTCCCCTTTTTGCGATATCGGACAGCATTGAAAATTAAAATTATGCTAAAAACAAAAGATAAAATACAAGAAATTACAAAAATTGCTTTCAACATTTGAGGAGAGATTCCGAACTTAGTTTCATCAAATTTAGCAGTTAATATAGTTGTAAGAACAGTTAAGAATATTCCAACAGGGTTCAACCATTCTATTTTTCTTTTTATTATTTCATGGTGATCGTTGAGGATTAATTTTACTTTATCGGTATTTGTAATAATAATTTCCTGCCTAAGATTTGTATGAATTGTCATTTCATTTATCAAATTCTTATCAAGATTAATATTATTATTTTCCATAAACATCGTTTTTTTGACTTTGATTTAATAAACCCAAAACACCTAAAGCATGTTGACTAGTATACCCACAGTTTCCGCAAACAATTGCGATTGTTGGAATAGAAGGTCCTCCCAGAACAATTCCGCCCTGAAAATTAGATTGCATTGGATTATTAAAAAAACCATCAGCAAGAATGAAATTTTTATGACCGCACATTGGGCAATTTGTTTTGACACCTTTTTCGTTTAATCGAGTAATGATTTTTTGCTTTTCAGCCTCTGACAGTAGATTGTTCATATATTTTATTTTGTATTTATCAATCTTATCTTCTGAATGATGATATTTCTATAAATAATTAATATGTATAGATTTTACTTTTTTCACTTAAAGTAATTTGTTTGTAATGGTGATTACCATTATGAGATTTAAAAAATTAAATGTCATTTTGCTGAAATTCTTATTGTTATTCTGCAACATGTTCTCATTACTGTCGTACTCATAATCATCTCCTCCATTCACTCCATCGTGAATAATGCCTAGTGCTATTCCATTTGTCTCTGCTTAATCCAATAACTTAGAATTTCAGAGGCAACAAAAATAGGTCAACCGTTAAAAGTTGACAGAAATTCGCGCTAGGTTGCCCAAAAGAGGGTAATTTCTAATGATTTAAGCCGTGATCTGGCAGAAATACTAGGTTATTGAACTAAACACTTTAAAATATTAATCTCCTAATTAGCTTAAGAGAATTATAAACCAATTCTGTTCTAAAATTAAGGAGTTGATACAGGGAGAGGTAATTTAAAATGCCATTGTCTTGGATTTTGATACTAAAAAAGCCCAAATTTGTTAGATAGGGAGTGCAACTTTTTACTTTTGGAGCTTTTGAAACTTACTAAAGTTTAGGTGTGAAATACTAATGTACGTTATTCGTTTCTAATTTTTATACATAATATATTTGATTTACCTCTTATAATACTTATATATCAAATTCATATTTCCATCATTTTTGCTTTGAATAATTAAACTATCTTTTGATAATTTAATTATTTTGAACCTTAATACTACTTTATCAGAATCTGAAATAATGAATTCTTTTTCATTGTTTATATTATAATTATAGAAATATCCCGTTTCAAAATACTCTATTTTTTTTGGAGAAATAATAAAATCCACATTCTCATCCTCTTTTTGAGCCCAAGCTCCAATCATTTGAGAGTAAGCATTTGAAATATTGAAAGTGAGTTTACATTGAGATAACAATATTGTCCCTAATATCAAGCTAAAGAGAATTATAATTTTCTTCATAATTATTTCTTTTGCGGGATTTCTATATGTATTGCTGGGTCAATTGTTTGTGTCCAAGGAGATAAAACTCTACTAACAGAAGGGTTTCCTTGTGCATTCGATGAAAATAGTTTGGCATTAATAATACCTCCATTTACAGGAGACACATCAACAACATTCATTTTATTTAAATCAGCACAGTGCTTTGAGACATTACTTGGTCCAACAGCTTTTGCAGTTTCAAGCATTGCAGCTCTATCTGGATATTTATCTAATACTTTGTCACCCGCAGCTGCATACATTTTCTTTTGTGCATCCATACCTCTTGAATCTACCATATCTCCCATTACTCTAACCTGGTCTTCAACACTTCTTGCCGTACTGTTTATTTGAATTGAACTTTCGCCTGATTGATTCATAACATCAACTATGACTGAAGTCGTATAATCTGATACGGCACTTTTGTTTGCTGAACTACTGTAATATATTTTTATTTCATTTGTTTTGTATCCTTCATAGGTACTTTTATATTCTCCTTTTCGCGTGTTTCCTGTATTTGAACCATCAACAATAACTCTGTCATAATTGTCATTTGTTTTTATAACTGATACTTGTTGTGTTTTATTGTTTACGTATATATCATCATCTAACATCCCAGTTGAATCAGTTCTACTTATAGGATTATTTGAGCAAAAGTTATAGGGATTTTTATTCGTGTTGGATTCCGCCAACGGGTCAATATTTATCCAACGACCTAGAGCTGGGTCGTAATTCCTTGCTCCATAGTCGTACAAGTTCAGTGATAACTCGTCTTGCAATTCTTTTCCGTTAAATTTATATTTGTTCTTTAAGGTGTTTATGCTGGTGATGGAGATGCCCTTCATTGTTAACCCAAAGGGATAGTAACTGGTTGATTCAAGCACAGGCGATGTGGCTGTCTCATCATCCGTAATCATCATCCGAACATTGCCCAGATGATCCTTTAAAAAATAATCATACACCAATGTACCACTGCTGTTCTTCCTAGCCCGACCTTCCTCATTCGACACAAACTGCAAACTGTCGTTC
>CANFGZ010000248.1 GCA_947446585.1 Chitinophagaceae bacterium
GATTATTAAGTTCTAAAAATTATTTTCTTACCTTTTAATTATTCGCCTCCGCTTATCTTTGCGGAATAAATAAAAATTTATGTTTAAAGACAAGGTTGTATTTGATTTGATTGGTAAAGAACTGGAAAGACAAAGAAATGGCATTGAACTGATTGCCAGTGAAAACTTTACCAGCATAGAAGTGATGCAGGCGATGGGTTCGCCGTTAACAAATAAATATGCAGAAGGCTATCCTGGCAGAAGATATTATGGTGGTTGCGAGATTGTAGACCAGGTAGAACAATTAGCAATTGACAGAATCAAACAAGTCTTTAATTGCGAATATGCCAATGTTCAGCCTCATAGTGGCGCACAGGCAAATGCGGCTTTGATGCTAGCAATTTTGCAACCAGGAGATAAAATTTTAGGACTCGATTTGAGCATGGGTGGACATTTAACTCATGGATCACCAGTAAATTTTTCAGGGAAAATATATAAAGCATCTCATTACGGTGTAAAAAGAGAAAGCGGACTAATAGATTACGAAATGCTGGAAGAAAAAGCAAGAACCGAAAAGCCGCAACTGATTATTTGTGGTGCATCTGCTTATAGCCGTGATATTGATTATGTCAGAATAAGAAAAGTGGCCGACGAAGTGGGTGCTTTTGTATTGTGTGATATGGCGCATCCGGCCGGATTGATTGCTAAAGGGTTATTATCATCTCCATTTGAACATTGTCATTTTGTGACCAGCACCACGCATAAAACCTTGCGCGGACCCAGAGGCGGTATCATTTTGATGAAGAAAGATTTTGAAAATCCTTTCGGCTTGAAAGACATGAAAGGTAATATCAGAATGATGAGTAATTTACTGGATATGGCTGTTTTCCCAGGTACACAAGGTGGTCCGTTAGAACATGTGATTGCCGCTAAAGCAGTAGCCTTTGGAGAATTGCTTTCTGATGAGTTTACGGTATATGCCAAACAAGTTCAAAAAAATGCACAAGCTATGGCAGCAGCTTTTGTAGCTAAAGATTATCATATCATCAGCGGTGGCACCGACAACCATTTAATGCTCATCGATCTTCGCAATAAAAATATTACCGGAAAAAAAGCTCAGGAAACATTAGACAAAGCTCATATCACTTTAAATAAAAACGCAGTTCCTTATGATGATAAGAGTCCGTTTGTAACCAGTGGTATTCGTGTAGGCGTTCCCGCGATTACTACCAGAGGCATGAAAGAAAAAGATATGCAAACGGTGGTTGACTTCATTGATCGCGTGTTGATGGATATCGACAACGAAGCAACAATTGCAGCGGTGAAAGAAGAAGTGGGGAAATTTATGGAGCAGTTTCCGTTGTATCCGGAACTCGGATAGAAATGTTCAAAAGGTTTGGGAGGTTCAAAAGGTTCAAGATGTTTGATGAAACCAAAAACCTCTTCAGTAAATAACCTCTTGAACAAATTGAACTTATTAAACCTTTTAAACAATTACTATGTTGCAACGCATTCAATCCATCTGGCTTTTATTGGCAGCAGCCTGTTCATTTGTAAGCCTGAAAATCACTTTTTATGCGGGCAATTTGATCGCTGAACAAAGTACAACGAACAGTATCGGATCTTTTAGTGAAATTAAAGGAATGGACAATCCCATTCTCACAACCGCAGTTGGGGTGATGTGCCTGATCAGCATTTTTTTATATAAAAACAGAAAGCAACAGATCAAATTTTGCATCACTGCTTTTTTTATTGAAATCAGCTTATTGTTTTTTTACTTCTTCCTCACTAAAACTTTTAAAGAAGGCACATTGGCCATTGGAGCAGTCATTCATTTGCTCATCATTATCTTCATTATTTTGGCGATAGCGGGAATTAGAAAAGACAATAAGATAATTGCGGAGAGTGATAGACTTAGATAGATAGTATAACTACTTCCTTTTGTTCCACACAAAATGGGAATATCTACATTCAAAGTATTTGTATAGGTTTACCTAATTTCAATAAGTTTGGGATTTAATTTTTTATTTGATTCTTGTTTCCTTTCCTCACGATTCCAACTGCAAAATCCGGGTTTAAGCAATACACGGGCTCTAAAGCAAAATTTAAAACCGAAGCAGGCGAGCAAATCGTTACCGCCTTTACTCATCACATCATATTACAGAGTTCACCGAAGCAGCCACAGCCCACTGATTGAATTTAGAAAAGATAAAAGAGTATTTTGATGATAATGACCGGTCAAATCCTCCTAGAATATTGGCGTTAATGTTTATAAAAATAGCGAGCAGTTAGCAAGGTTTTTCGTTAGGAGGGCTGAATTGAACACTTGAATTTATGTGATTCTTTTCAAGTTCTTTGCTGGTAGACAGATTTGTGTGACACTGAATATTCTTTACTGTTTTTTGTTGGTGTTTTTTATTGGCTTGTTTATTTTTATTTAAAAAAAAATGGAAATACCTACTGAATGGAAAATATCAACAATAAATTTTGAAGGACGCAATAAGATAGCCATACATTTTAATAAGAAAACTGAATGGAACATAAGTATCAGAAAAATTCCGGGTGCGGAATGGAGTTATCCATTACAATGTTGGCTGATTGCAGATAACGACACCAATAGACAAAAATTCGGACTGCCATTAATCGATCATACAAAAGCATCAATCTCAAATAATGAAAAGTTGCTAAAAGAAGTACTTGATGCTTTGAATAAAATGATTGATTTTATGAGAAGCCAGAGATATAGTGAAAGCACCATAGATAGTTATACCAAGTCTTTACAAGTATTTTTCAATTTTTACAACAACAAAAATATTCGTGACATCACCAATGAAGATGTAATAAAGTTCAATATCGAATATGTTTTGAAAAAGAAACTATCCGCCTCTTATCAGTCTCAATTTATTAATGCTTTAAAAATTATGCATAGAATTGTTACCGATTCAAGTCTTGAGATAGAAAAATTGTTAAGACCAAAGAAGCCATTTCAATTACCTAAGGTCATTAGTGAAGATGAGATCGCGATGATTATCAACGCTTGTGTGAATTTGAAACATAAGTCGATGTTAAGTTTAATTTACAGTGCGGGATTAAGAAGAGGGGAATTACTGAATTTAAAAATGGCAGACATCGACAGTAAGAGAATGATGATATTAATAAAGCATGGCAAAGGAGCGAAAGACAGGATGGTTCCTTTATCACCGCTTATTTTAGAGATGTTGAGAGAATATTATAAAAGGTAC
>CANFGZ010000249.1 GCA_947446585.1 Chitinophagaceae bacterium
CAGATAGATGAGTTTTTTCATAAGTATTAGTTTAGGTTATTATTATTTTTCAAAAACCATACCAAAAAAAACTTTTTTAAAAATAGAATCCGCCCAATTTAATATAATAGATCAAGTAGTTTGGTTATGCCATTTGTTGCATAATCTTCTATTATTATGTATTGCTGATGATTAGTTACAAATGGTTTTTTTTTGTCTATAATGTATTTTGGAACATTGTCTTTTATATAATGAATCAACCCCGCTGCAGGATAAACCTGCAAAGAAGTTCCAATTAAAATAAAAATATCGGCAGTGCTCATAATTTCTGCAGCTTTTTCAATCAATGGAACTGGTTCTTCAAACCAAACAATATGAGGCCGAAGCTGAGCACCGTCTTTTGCTTTGTCGCCCAATTTTATATCGCCTCTGATTTCACTGATTAAATGTTCATTTTTATCACTGCGCATTTTAAAAATCTCTCCATGCAAATGCAAGATATTAGTTGATCCCCCTCTTTCGTGCAAATCATCAATGTTTTGAGTAACAATAGTGACGTTGTATTTTTCTTCCAGTTTAGCCAAACCCAAATGAGCTGCATTAGGATTTGCAACTGCTACTTCTCTTCTGCGCATGTTATAAAAATCAAGAACCAGTTGGGGATTTTTTTGATATGCTCTTGGTGTGGCAACGTCTTCAATGTTGTGCCCCATCCATAATCCATCACTGTCTCTGAAAGTTTTTAATCCACTTTCAGCTGATATTCCTGCACCGGTGAGGACTACGATGTGTTGCATGAAGAAAATTAAAATTCAAAAGTAAAAAATAAAAAGATGTTGTTTAAAATGTTTAATAGGTTTAAAATGTTGCAATTTCCCCCTTTGGGGGATTGAGGGGGCCGTTCCTTATCTCTCCCCTGCCAGTTTCATCACCACTTCCCATTCTTCAGTTTTTACAGTTTGAACTGATAATCTTCCTAATCTTACCAGGTCCATATTAGCCAGGCTTTTTTCTGCTTTTATCTGCATCAATGTAACCGGTTTTTTCAGCTTTTTATCCGGCTTTAAATCTACAACAACCCAGGCTTTTTCCTCTGTTGTAGGATCCTGATAAAACTCTTTTACTACTTTGGCAATACCCACAATTTCTACACCTTCATTACTATGATAAAATAATACTTCGTCTCCTTTTTTCATAGCCTTTAAATTGTTGCGTGCTCCATAATTACGTACACCATCCCAAAATGTTTTTTTATCCAAAACAAATTGATCCCAACTGTATTTAAAAGGCTCCGATTTTACTAACCAGTAAGACATTTGAAATGTAAAATTTAAAATTAAAAATGTAAAAATAAAAAAGTTTCAAAAGCTCATGAATAATAGTTAACAGCTCATTAAAAAAGTGACCATTTAAATATAATGAACTTATGAACCATTTTATCAGCTTAGCCTCACCATCCACTCGCCAATACATCTGCAATATGCATTGTTTTCAAGGGGAGATTTTTATGTTTGATATATCCGTTTAATTGCATCAGGCAACTCAGATCGGTTGAGATGATACAATTGGCGCCTGTGGCTAATGCGTTATTTATTTTCTGATCTGCCATACCCGCAGATATCGCTTCGAATTTAACAGCGAATGTTCCTCCAAAACCACAACAGGTTTCATTGTCATTCATTTCGATTAACTCTAATCCTTTTACATGGTTAAGTAATTTTCTTGGCCCCGCTTTTATTGCGCATTCTCTTAGTGCAGCACAACTATCATGATAAGTAGCTTTTGTATGAAGTACTGCATTAAATTCTTCCATTTTTAAAACTTCTGTGAGGAACTCAGTGAATTCATAAATCTTTTTACTGAGATCTTTCACCGTATGATGTTCAGCACCATTTTCGAAAAGTTTGGGGTAATAATTTCTGACAAAGCCAACACAACTTGCACTGGGAGCAACTATATAATCAAATGTATTAAAGTCTTTCAGGAATTTTGTCGCCACATCTCTTGCGTCATCCCAAAAACCAGCATTAAATGCGGGCTGACCACAACAGGTTTGATTGGTATTATATGAAACTTTACAGCCTGCTTTCTCCAGCACTTTTATCATATTAAATGCAGTATCTGGAAATAACTGATCAACAAAGCAGGGTATGAATAATTGAATGTTCATTCGATTGATCAAAAATAATTAAGATTTAAAATGGTCTGAAAGCATCATCATTTTTAATGCCGTTATTGCAGCCTCTTCGCCTTTATGTCCATGACGGCCTCCTATCCTGTCTATGGCTTGTTGTTCTGTGTCTACTGTTAGTATTCCAAAAATACTTGGAACCGGTAATAAAAGATTCAATTGAAGAATACCATTGGTTACCGCCTGACAAACATAATCAAAATGTGGGGTATCTCCTCTTAACACACAACCCAATGCAATAAATGCAGAGGGCTTTACTCCTTTCTTATTATCAAAATAATTTTTAATGGCAAAAGAAATTTCAAAAGCACCGGGTACATTAATTATTTCAAATGGAATGTTATGGTCATCAAGAATTTTCTTACACCCATTTTCCAGCTTGTTAACGATTGCGGCATTCCACTCTGTTCTTATAATTACAACAAAGGCATCCTTTTTTATTAGGATGCCTGTTGAAGAAATATTTTCAGGAATATGGGAAGACATAATTACTAATGATTAATTAAACTCACCAAGTCTGGCAAGACGTTTGTCGATATCGCCATTGCTCGAAGAAATATAGTTTGGATATTTGTCTTTAATTTTTTTGTAAGAAGCAATAGCTTCAGCATTTTTACTATTTACCTCTGCATAATTTGCATAAACCATCAAGGCATCCGGAGTGATAGATTCATCTTTTTCATTTACTTCAGCAGCTTTTTTGTAATAATTCATTGCGTCTGAAGTTGCGTTCTTTTCAGCATAAGCATGACCAAGCATTAGATAAGCCTTGCTTTGAACCTGATCTGCACCATTGCCATTAAATTCTTTTAGATATTTTATTGCCTTGTCAAATTCTTTGATTTGCAAATAGCAAGCTCCAGTCATATAATAAGCTCTGTTCGCTGTTTTTGTTCCTCCATAATTGTTGATCACTTTCAACAATCCCGTAATGGTATTGCCATCTAAAGTGCCACCATTCAAAACAATATTTACAGAATCTTTATTGAAGCCTGA
>CANFGZ010000250.1 GCA_947446585.1 Chitinophagaceae bacterium
ATTAACGCTAATTGTAGTTTCTAACCATTTTTTGAGTTTAATATCCGTTGAAAAACGCTGACCAAACAACCAGTTTTTTCCAATATTTCTACTCGCTGTATTCAAACTGTCTCTCACAAACGAAACATTATTATTGTATGATAAATTACCTCCCAGATTAAACACATATTTTCTGTTTTTAATGGGCTTAGACACATTATAGAATCCAAATACAGTGAAATAACCATTCGCATTAACGTATTCAGTTTCCTGAGCACCACCTCTCAACAGCCGGGTGCTGCTTACAATTTTATCCTGAGTAAATGAAGCACTGACATTTCCAAACAATACGTTACCCGAGATATAGTCAAAATTATTGTACCTCATGCTCAGTGTATTGGTAAACTCTGGTTTCAAATCAGGATTTCCTACTGTGATAAATTGAGGATTGGAACGATCTACAACAGGCTGCAACTGTGCATTGCTGGGCTGATTGGTATTTCCATTGTAATTAATATTAAGCGATCTGCTTCTAGAGAAATTATAAGCAAATCTGATTACCGGATAAAAATTTACCAAATGATTTGTGTAATTTATATTTCCTGTTTCAGAATTGGTATTAATAACTGCAGGTTGAACAGAAAGGCCTACGGTATAATTATATTTTTTTTCTGTTGTTTTGAGATTTAGTCCAAAACGATTTGTTGTGTAATCATTATTGTAAATATTACTTAATGAATCCAAATACGTAGACTTGCCGGTTAGTGTATCTATAGCAAAAGTTTTTTTATTATTATCGAGATATTGGTAATTATACGAGTAATTGAATTCGAGATTCCTTTTCTTTGTCAGTGGTTCTGTATAAGAAATTCTTCCTCCATAATTGTAATTGTGGTTATCCTGTGTAATGTTCTGAAATTGCCTGTTATTATATATCATTCCATTGGGCAGATAATTAATGGTTCTGTTATCATAATCTTCATCCGAATTGGTTATCGAATTTCCTCCATTTAAATTTACCGAAAGCGTTCTGCCTCTTTTTTTGAAGCGATGATTAAATAACAAGCTGCCATTTAAATTAGGAATTTTCGAAAGAGAGTTGTCATACATGTTTCCATCTGCATTTTTATACTGATCTATATTTGAAATAAAATCAGAATAATAATCAGAATTCGTTTTATTATAACTTATAGAAGGATTGAATTTGATATAATTCATTGAATCTATTTTATACTCTGTGTTAAATGAAAAACGATGATTATCTGAAACCGAATAATTATCAGATTCCTGAATATAGGAAGAGGTCATGTTTTGAAAAATACTTTGCTGTGTAGAATTCTTCAATGTACTTGTACCTTTTTCAGAAAAACTATAACTGCCATATACAGAAACTTTGCTACCCCATTCGTCGCGGTAATTAAGCCCAATTGATTTGTTTGAACTGATCCCATCATTACCGGAAGTGTTTCCAAAAGCAGCACCTGCTCCGGCGCCACCTCTTCCCATTCCCATTGATCTGGCCATACCACCAATCATATTCCCCATTGCACCACCCATCGAACCAAAATTAAAAAGATTGGCATTGGTGTTATTCATATTTCCTAGAATGGATATTTGCTGATCATTATTAAATTTATTTACAGAAAGAGAACTTAAGTATCTGCTGTCTGTACCCACACCACCGGTTACGTTACCAAAGTATCCTTTGTTCTTATCCTTTTTCAATTGAATGTTCATTGTTTTGGAGGGATCCCCGTCTTTGATTCCGGTAAAAGCTGCCTGATCTCCGTAATCATCAATGATCTGAATCTTGTCTACCATGTCGGCATTTAATTCTCTTGTGGCCGTTGTTACATCGCCATTAAAAAATTCTTTTCCATTTACTTTTACTTTGGTGACTTGCTTGCCTTGGGCCGTAACTGTTCCATCTTTATCCACCTGAACTCCCGGTAAGTTTTTTAGTATTTGCTCTACGTTATCATTCGTGCGGTACATGGTGCTGTCTACCAGATAAGAAACCGTATCTTCTTTGATTTGAACTTTCTGTGATTCCAGTGTTATATTACCCAGCATATTGCTTCCAGGTACCAGCAAAATATCAGAGATTGATTGATCGGTATTTTTATCAGAAAAATCATAGGTCTTTACAAAATTATCAAAGCCTATATATGACACTACAATTAAATACCGGGATGTTCCTTTTGTGGTAAATGAAAAAATCCCTTTTTCATTTGTAGTCGTTTTTAAACTATCGTTGGTGGTCTTATTATAAAGGGCTACAGAAGCATTGGATAACATTGTACCGGAATTTGTTTTCACAGAACCGTCAATTTTAATTATACTTTGTGCGGTTATTTGTCCTGTAAAAAAAGCAAAAATAATAACAGTAATTACATATTTCATTGACAAAGTAGTTGTGTTGATTTTATTCCGGTGTGCAAGATGAGGGTTTTCTACGAAAACTTTCATATATCATTGTTAATTTTTAACTTTTTAATTTGGAATCTCTGTAGTTTGAAACAAAATCAAAGATACAATGATTAAAATCCTTCCCTTCATCAAACAAAAATTCATGCCTTACGGGCAAAACATAAACAGGCCACTCTTTTAACTCATTTCCAAATTTCTCAAGTCTTACTGCATCTTTTTCTGTGGTTACAATAATTTTATTGGCATTATTTAATTTGTCGAATTGCTTTTTTATTTCCTTCAAATCCATACTGTTGAAAATATAATGATCCTTAAATTTAATCATCTCGTAAGATTTCACTTTGGCATTTAGATATGCTTTGATTGGATCAGGATTGGCAATCCCGCAAAGTAAAAGCACATGATGATCATCAATGTTGTTTTTTAAATTTTTATTAAACAAATGATAGATCTGTCCATATTGCAATGAAGTAAAAAAAACTTTTTGATTGGGCAGTGGATTCATTTCACTAATCAAATTTTGCTTTTCCATTACAGAAAGATCAGGCGTGCATTTTGTAATTACAATTATGTCTGCTCTTTTAATACTTGACCTCAGGTCTCGTAAATCACCTACTGGAAAAATAAAGTCTCGGGTATAAAGGTTATTGTATTCTGTTAGTACAATATTCAAACCGGCCTTTACGGCTCTGTGTTGAAACGCGTCATCCAGTACAATTACTTCGGTATTGGGTCTTTGATATA
>CANFGZ010000251.1 GCA_947446585.1 Chitinophagaceae bacterium
AATGGGCACGAACTGATTAGTGCAATTGGAGATGGACACATCCCCGATGTAATACTTCTTGATCTGAATATGCCAGGAATGGATGGATTTGAAACGGCAAAATGGCTGTATAAAAATCATCCGAAAATTAGTATCCTTATTTTAACTATGTATGACTCTGAAATCGCACTGATAAGGCTACTGCAGGCAGGAGTAAAGGGATTTCTTAAAAAAGATACACATCCCAATGAATTAAAAGCAGCGCTGTTAGCTGTTTCGGAAAATGGTTTTTATTATTCACAAAATACTACAGGCAAGCTGGCTAATCTATTCCAGAAAGATTTCGAAAATCACCGTTTTGTAGAAAAAGCTATACTCACTGATAAAGAAATTGAATTTTTAAGATTGGCAAGTACAGATTTTACATATAAAGAAATAGCCTCAAAGCTAAAAATAACACCGAGAGCTATAGATGGGTACAGAGATGCATTGTTTGAAAAACTGGATGTAAAAAGCAGGGTTGGGTTAGCCATTTATTCTGTAAAAAATGGAATAGTTACTTTCTGATTCTGTTTAAAAAGGATTACTCAATTAGTTTATTGCGCATTCCATACATGATAAGGCCTCCGATTGTTTTTGCATTTACCTTGGATTTCATGTTTTGCCGAATCGTTTCAATTGTTCTTGGGCTCAAAAAAATTATTTTTGAAATTTCTTCAGTGGTTTTGTCTTCTGCCAACAGTTGTAGAATTTTCAGTTCTTTTTCGTTGAAACTAACCGGAACGTTGGTGCCATAATGCTGACGCACATTTTTTTTCTGCATCAATCGACCCATTACTGCACTATTTACCAAATCGTTAAAATAGAAATCATCATTCATGCAGGTAAGAATTGCCTCGTAAATTTCTTCGGGATCTGTAGTTTTGGTGAGGTAGGCGTTAGCGCCCATTTCCATCATTTTGCTGATCATTTGTTGATCGTCGTACATGGTGAGCACTATGATTTTAATGTCTTCATATTCTTTTCTGATAATCTGAATGGCATTAATGCCATCTATTTCCGGCATTCGGATATCCATCAACAATACTTCCGGAGGTTTGATTGATATTTTATGCATCATGTCTTTTCCATCTTCTGCCTCCCATAACATCTTAAGATTTGTTTTATCCGACAATGCCATCTTAATTCCATCTCGGAAAATTTTATGATCATCTGCTATCGCAATTTTAATTTGATTGTCTATTGACATATAGTACTGAGTTTAGGTTAGTTTTCTTGAGAAACATCTTTGTTTACGGTAAAAAATAGTCTATGTTATTGAATTTCAAAAGATAGTGTAAAGCAGTCATTCTATTTGTGGAATTATTCTTTACGGATACAAATTTGATTGATTTGCTTTTGTAAACATCCAAACCCAACAAATTAAGCCTTTATTTTTACTCACATTGTTATCCACAAAGCAAAAAAAATCGTATTTCTACGTGATAATGGGAAATAATTTAATAGTAAAATTACTATTTTGGTTTCGTATATTTACCCTTTATTAAATTGATAAAAAAGACAATTATTCATTTGAAACCCCTTTCAGCAATGTTTTTAGCTAAAATCGTACAATTACGTTTGGGATACCACCTGTTGCTAAGATCTCCAATTAAACTGAAGTTTATGATGCAATTAATCGTAAACCACAAAACCTTTTTTTAATGCATTTATTCATTTTACATCTAATTAGTTTATTCATGTTATAGTATGTTTAAGAAAATTTTGATAATGAGCGATAGTTGACTATTTTTGACTAAATACCCAAGCTCTGGAAAATTTAATTAATATTACTCTAATATCTGAAGTATTACCTTTATTATTTTGTATTTTTTTTATAAAAAAAATTAATACAAAATCTTTAAAGGTTTTTTTTATTTATACCATTTTTCAAGTTTTATTTATTTGTCTTTGTTCTTATTCGATATATAGATTGAATTCATACCCAACTTATATTTTAATTCTAAGAATTCATTTAGTTTTTGAGTATGTATTAATTTCTATTTTTTTATTTACAATAATAAAATCTAAATTATGGAAGAGAATACTCTTACTTATTTTTCCATTTTTCATAGCGTATATTTTTTTTGATTTTATCAAAAATGCCAATAATTATTTCGGTGATATACCTACAGTAATTGAGTTTTTAATTTTCATTGTTTTTATTATTGTTTATCTTTTTGAAAGTATGCAGCTAAGCATCGAAAGTCCAATTTATTATAGTCCAATATTTTGGATCTGTGTCGGCTTGTTTGTGTATTTCACTGGTAACTTCTTTTATATTGTTTTGGTAGAAAACTCAAAAGAAGAGAATAATAATGTTAAAAACCAATTAAAAATTATTTATAGTTCTGTGTCGATATTGAAAAATATAATTCTTGGTTATGCTCTTTTTAACAATGAAAAGTCGACAATTAATTCAAAGTATCCCAATGATTTCCCACAAGATCTAGACCTCGACGCCATAACACCTAACAACAAAATAACTTAACCTATGTATTTATTACAGGCAGACACATCGGGGATTTCAAGGCTCATGTTTATAGGAACATTAGGCATGCTGACCCTAGCCATTGGAATTATTGTTTTTGTAATTTTTCACCAGCGAAAGATTATTCGTTACCAGATGCAGATGAAAAAGATGGAATCGGATAAGCAACAAGTTTTATTAAATGCATCTATTCGATTCCAGGAAGAGGAGCGACAGCGTATTGCGGCTGATTTGCATGATGATGCCGGTCCATTATTAGCTACAGCCAGATTGTATTTAAATGAAAATCTGGTGAATCAGGAAAAAGCCCAGCAGCTACAAAGTATCATCAGCGCCAAACAAATTATTGATGATGCTATTTTGCTCATTCGCAATATCAGTCACAGTTTGATGCCCCCTACACTTAAAAATTTCGGATTGGAAAGTGCAACAACTGATCTTTTTCAAAAAATCAGTGGAAGCGGTGTGATTAACGCCAGCGCAAGATTTCATGATTACAGAGAAAGACTAAAAGTAGAGCAGGAGCTGCTGGTGTTTCGTGTAATTC
>CANFGZ010000252.1 GCA_947446585.1 Chitinophagaceae bacterium
ACTGTTCCGTTATCAATTCCCGAATCTTACGTAATTGTAAATCCTGATGATATTAGAAAAACGTCAGAAGATTATTTGCTGGAAGAAGTAAAAAGTCTCCGAAAAAGTGAAGTGCAGCCCATCGAGATTCTTGCTATGGAAGGATCGGCAACTGACTCCATAATTAATCAGGCAAAAAAATATGAAGATTGCATAATAATTGCGGGGATGAAAGGAGAGGGAGGCATCATTAAAAAAACCTTTGGAAGCATTGCCACAGGGTTGGCCAGGAAATCTCCATTTCCGCTGATTATCGTACCTGAATCAGCTGATTTTAAACCCATAAACAAAATTGCACTGGCAACAGAAATGGATGTACAAACAGAATTAAAAACGCTAGATGTTCTTAAAAGTATCGGGCAGGTGTTTAAATCAAAAGTTCATCTTGTAAAAGTGCTCAAAAACAAAGCAAGTATTGTTGAAGAAGTTTCCAGTAGACATCATAGAATTTATGAGTTATTAAAGCCGTTGAGAACAGAATATAACTTTCCGAGAGGAGAAGATGTTACTGAAGTGCTTCAAAATTTTACAATAGACAATGATGTTGATATACTTGCTATTATTCCACATCATCATTCCATTACAGAAAGAATTTTTGTAAAAAGCGAAACAAGACAGCTGATCTTTCATACACAAATCCCCTTACTCGTTCTTCCAGAAATAACTCAGGAAATTAAAGAAAAGTATTTTACGCTTCAGAAACAGCACTCTTGATTTCTCTTCATTAAAAATCTCCACTGAAAGATGGAGATTTTTTTTACCCGTTTTTTTTATAGAGAGCAGGTCCTAACATAAATAAATTGAACAGGTAATCGATATTTACAGTAGTCTTAATCCTTACCTTTGCGGCATGACAACAGAACAATTAAAAACTATAAGAGACCGCGTTTTGGTTTTGAGGAGGTTTCTTTGACGTCGCTAACAGAGAAGCTAAAATAAATAATGATAAACAACTTTCACTTTCTCCAGGTTTTTGGGATGACAATGTGCGCGCAACAGCCATTCTCAAAGAAATTAAAAACAATGAGTATTGGGTAAACATGTACCAAAATGTTACCGCATCTGTTGAAGATTTTGCAGTGTTGTTTGAGTTCTGGAAAGAAGGAGAAGCCCAGGAAGAAGAAGTTAAAACTGCCTATGCCAAATCGCTTCAACTTATTGAAGAGGCCGAATTCAAAAGCACATTAAACGACCCTGCAGATGCACTTCCTGCGGTATTGCAAATCAACAGTGGTGCCGGTGGAACAGAAAGCCAGGATTGGGCAGAGATGCTTGCCCGTATGTATCGTATGTACGGAGAAAAACAAGGATGGTCTGTTACCGAAATTGACTGGCAATGGGGAGATGGGGCTGGGATAAAGACTTGCACATTTCAGTTTGATGGTCCCTTTTCTTATGGCTTTTTAAAAGCAGAAAGCGGTGTTCATCGTCTTGTGCGGATCTCTCCGTTCGACAGCAATGCCAGAAGACATACTTCTTTTGCCAGTGTTTATGTATATCCGCTAATTGATGACTCGATTGAAATAGCCGTGAATCCTGCTGATGTGGAATGGGCCTTCTTCAGAAGTGGGGGCAGTGGAGGACAGAACGTAAATAAAGTGGAAACGGCAGTAAGATTAACGCACAAGCCCAGCGGAATAATTATTGAATGTCAACAAGCCAGAACTCAGGGCGAAAACAGAGAAAAAGCGATGTCGATGCTTAAAAGCCGCTTATATGAAGAAGAAAAGCGCAAACGCCAGGAATTGCTAGATTCGAAAAATGCAACTAAGAAAAAAATAGAATGGGGCTCTCAAATTCGATCTTATGTTTTTCACCCATATAAAATGATTAAGGATCACCGTACAGATTTTGAAGTAGGTAATGTAGGACCTATAATGGACGGGGAATTGGACGGATTTATTAAAGCATTTCTGATGAGTGAAAAAGAAGAGGGATTGGGTTAATGACTTCAACAAAATTGATTTGTTTTTTTTAAATGGTCCTGTTTTTTTATAAGATGTATTTTTTGTTTTTTGCATTTTAGTTTTTCAATATTACTTTTACAATCCTTAAATATTTATTTATGAAATACGGAGATTTCTATTACCCAATGCCAGCAAACGAACCTGTTCTTAATTATGCACCTGGAAGCCAGGAAAGAGCAGCTTTAAAAAAGGTATTAAAAGAAATGAAAGCTGAGAAGCTGGATGTTCCAATGTATATAGGTAATGAAGAAGTAAAAACTGGAATTAAAGTCGAAATCCGACCTCCTCATGAGCATAAGCATGTACTCGGTCATTTTCATGTGGGAGATGCAAAGCATGTAAATAAGGCAATCTCGGCTGCATTAAAAGCAAAAGAAAAATGGGCTAATATGAGTTGGGAAAACAGAGCCAATATTTTTCTGAAAGCAGCTGATTTGCTGGCAACAAAATATCGCCCGCATATCGTTGCCGCTACGATGTTAGGTCAAAGTAAAAATGTTATCCAGGCAGAGCTTGATTCTTCCTGCGAACTGATTGATTTTTTAAGATTCAATATTCACTTTCTGAGTGATATTTATCGCCAGCAACCCATCAGTGCCAATGGGATGAATAACAGAATGGAATACAGACCACTTGAAGGATTTGTGTTTGCATTAACGCCATTTAATTTTACGGCTATTGGAGGAAATCTTCCAACCAGTGCGGCTATGTGCGGAAATGTGGTAGTATGGAAATGTGCAAATACTCAGGTTTACAGTGCTCAATTATTCATGCGTATTTTAAAAGAAGCAGGATTGCCCGATGGAGTTATTAATCTTGTATTTGTTGATGGTCCAACAATCGGCGAAGTTGTTTTTAATCATCCCGATTTTGCTGGCATACATTTCACCGGTAGTACAGGTGTATTCAATAATATGTGGGGCAAAATAGGAGAGAACATGAATAAATACAAATCCTATCCGCGTATTGTAGGTGAAACTGGTGGAAAGGATTTTGTAATTGCTCACAAATCTGCTGATGTGGATGTGTTGGTTACGGCT
>CANFGZ010000253.1 GCA_947446585.1 Chitinophagaceae bacterium
ACTATCTTTATAAGCCTAACCAATCCCGAGTCTACTTCGTTTCTCGGGACCTTGAAAATTATCGCTTGTTACCTCGCTTCATTTTCTAAGGCTGTGCTACCGATCCAAACTTTCTTTTATTAATCTTTTATAAAACTCAGTATTTCTCTGTGCTTTTAAAAAAAATTCTCTTTTAAGTGCTTCGGATTTTGTGCTATACTGTTCCGTATAAACCAATTTCCAAGGCATTTTTCGTCTGGTATATGTTGATTCTCCGTTATTGTGAGCTAATAATCTTTTATGAGGGTCTTGAGAATAACCTACATAAAAGGAATTATCAACATCACTTTGAATCAAATACACAAAATACATTAAGAACTAATTTTCATTTTTGAGGTTCGAACCCGTCCCGAGCATTCGGGATGACAGGGCGGCATTCTAACCAACTGAACTACCGATCCAAACTTCCAAACAAAACTCAAATTAATCGAGTTTCAAATAAGGAGTGCAAATATAGGTATTTTTGCTTTTTCAAAACAAAACTTTTATAGAAATATCATATCAACTATTTTTACACCTAGTTTCGATGCTGATCTAATATTAGCTTATTAAATTTTTACTATGCCTCAACTCAAAAACAGACAATTTCTCGACTTTGAAAAGCCTCTCAAAGACCTATACGACCAAATAGAACAATTAAAAGTAACTCAGGAAAAATCTAAAACTGATATGAGCTCATCTATTGCGGCTCTTGAAAATAAAATATTAGAAACCAAAAAGCATATTACTGATACCCTTACTCCTTGGCATCGTGTACAATTAAGTCGTCATCCAGACAGACCTTACACGCTTAAATACATCGAAAACATGTGTACCAATTTCGTGGAATTGCATGGCGATCGAAATGTAAAAGATGATAAAGCTATGGTAGGTGGTTTTGCTCAGCTAGATGGAAAAACGGTTATGATTATTGGCCAGCAGAAAGGAAACAATACCAAAACCCGTCAGCTCAGAAATTTTGGCATGGCTAATCCGGAAGGATATCGCAAAGCATTGCGTCTGATGAAACTGGCCGAAAAATTTAATAAACCCGTTATTACTTTAATAGATACTCCGGGCGCTTACCCTGGACTGGAAGCTGAAGAGCGTGGACAAGGTGAAGCCATCGCTCGTAATATTTACGAAATGATCTCTCTTAAAGTTCCTGTGATTTGTGTAATCATAGGTGAAGGCGCAAGCGGTGGAGCTTTGGGTATTGGCGTAGGAGATAAAGTAGTGATGATGGAAAATACCTGGTACACCGTTATTTCTCCTGAAAGCTGCAGCAGCATTCTTTGGCGCAGCTGGGATAAAAAAGAAATTGCTGCAGAACAACTTCGTTTAACAGGAACTGATATGCTTAATTTTGGCTTAGTGGATACTGTTATTCCCGAACCACTGGGAGGTGCTCACTGGGATTACGAAGAGGCCGCAGCTAACTTGAAAAAATATCTTTTGCCTGTCATTAATGAACTCGAGAAAATAAATCCACAAGAAAGAATAAATAGTAGAATCGAAAAATTTGGCAAAATGGGATTCTGGGAAGAAAAAAACATTGCTGAAACAGCAACTCATTAATAGCAGAAACAGAGAAACCAACACATGATTAAAATTGCAGTATTCGGCACAGGACATCTGGGTAAATTTCATTTAAATAACTGGAAAGAAATTGATGGTGTTGAAATTTGTGGATTTTTTGATCCTAATGATGACAATGCTGCTGCAATAGAAAATCAATATCAAATAAAAAGATTCACTTCGGCAGAAGAATTAATGGAACTGTCTGATGCGGTAGATATCGTTGCTCCTACCCTTCACCATTTCGAACTTTGTGAAATGGCCATCAGAAAAGGTAAACATGTTTTTGTTGAAAAACCACTGGCTAATACAATGGACGAAGCCAGAGAACTGGTTAAATTAGCTAAAGAATCCAATCTTAAATTTCAGGTAGGCCATGTAGAAAGGTTTAATCCCGCATTTCTTGCTTTGAATGGCTATGAACTCCAACCCATGTTTATTGAAGTACACCGTTTGGCGGAATTTAATCCTCGAGGCACAGACGTTAGTGTTGTACTTGATTTAATGATTCATGATATTGACATCATTCTTCATCTTGTAAAAAGCAATGTAAGTTATATTTCTGCCAATGGCGTAGCTGTAATGAGCGATACGCCTGATATCGCCAACGTTAGAATTGAATTCGATAATGGTTGTGTAGCCAATCTTACCAGCAGCAGAATCTCACTCAAAAAAATGAGAAAAATAAGACTGTTCCAAAAAGATGCTTATATAGGAATAGATTTTCTGGATAAAAAAACGGAAGTCATCCGACTTAATCAGCCTGATGACAAAAATGATTTTAGCTTTGATATAGAAACCAATCACGGTGTAAAAACTATTGGCATTTCTAATCCACTCATTAAACAAACCAATGCCATTAAAATGGAGCTCGAAGCGTTTATCAACGCTATCATAAATAATCACGAAACACCGGTTACCATCATCGACGGATTTCGTGCATTGGATGTAGCTCATCAGATTCTAGAAAAAATAAATAGTAAACAACATTAACAGCGTTACATGTTGAAACAACCTAGGATACATATTAGCTGGTACATAATAGCCGATGTGGTAATTTCTATTTTAACTTGGATCAATTTTTACTATTTAAGAACAATTATCTACAATTTTGAATTTAGTATTCCTCCAGGATTTTATTGGGGATTGCTTTTATATACTTTGGGCTGGCTGATTTTACATTTTCTAACTGGCGCTTATAATAATTTCTATCATAAATCCAGACTTAATGAAATGATAAAAACATTTTTTACCAGCATCTTCGGTTGTCTTCTTCTCTTGTTTTTTTTTATTTTAAAAAACCCTCAGGAAAACAATCATTATTATTATCTCGAATTTTTCAGTTTGCTGATTCCGGTTTTTATTTGCACAGCAGTTTCAAGAAGCATTTTTCTTTCGGTTATTAAAAAACAAATTGTTACCAGAAAAGTTTTTTTTAATGTACTACTG
>CANFGZ010000254.1 GCA_947446585.1 Chitinophagaceae bacterium
AGGTTTAAATCGCTTCGCTATCTGCCGGTAGGCAAGGGTAAAAGGTTTAATGCTTTAATGGTTCTCTCAACTTGTTCAAAGAACTTCGTCGGCACAATCAAATTCACCCTTTGGAGGATTAAGGGAGCTTTTTTCCTCCAACTCAATTAATTTTGCCAAACTATGTACAACTTACTTCGTAATATTTTGTTTCTATTCGATGCCGAAAAGGTTCATTATTTTTCGATGAATATCTTGAAGGCAATTTGCAAAATCAGTTTTATTAAATGGATAATCCACAATATTTATAAAGCAGAATATCCCGTGAAAGCAATGGGAATAGAGTTCTCAAATTTGGTTGGGCTTGGTGCAGGTTTTGATAAAAACGCAAAATATCTAACTGAATTGGAAACTTTAGGTTTTGGATTTGTAGAGATTGGAACCGTTACCCCAAAACCTCAAGAAGGCAATCAGAAACCAAGGCTGTTCAGATTGCTACAAGACAAAGCCCTTATCAACAGAATGGGCTTTAATAATGAAGGAGCTGAAATTATCAGCAACAGATTATCAAACTGGAGAAAAAATAATCCAAAAAGCAAACTCATCATTGGTGGCAATATTGGCAAAAACAAATCTACCCCTAATGAAGATGCTTGGAAAGATTATGAAAGTTGTTTTATAGCACTTTATAATCATGTGGATTATTTTGTTGTGAATGTGAGTAGTCCTAATACACCCGGCCTTCGTGCCTTACAGGAGAAAGAAAGTTTAAAGCAAATTTTTAAAGTTCTTCAAAATATAAATCCAAAGAAAAAATCCATTTTATTAAAAATAGCTCCTGATCTTTCTAATGATCAGATAAATGATATTATTGATTTATGGAGGGAAATACAATTGGATGGATTGATTGTATCTAACACAACCATTGACAGAAATAATCTAAAAACTTCAAAAATTGAAATTGAAAAAATTGGCATTGGAGGATTGAGTGGTTTACCTATACTCGAAAAAAGTACAGAACTGGTAAATTATATTCATATACAAACTGAAGGAAATTTATTTATGATAGGCAGTGGTGGTATCTTTACAGCACAGCACGCATCTGACAAAATAAATTCAGGCGCTACGCTGATTCAAGTTTGGACGGGTTTTATATATGAAGGACCTGCTATAGTAAAAAATATTATCAGAGCATTGAAAAATTAAAAATTTAAAATGGAACATTTACTGACCTCAGAAAGTATTATCAGTTTTTTTGTTCTTGTAATACTTGAAATAGTATTAGGAATTGATAATGTCATTTTCGTTAGCATTATCATCAATAGATTACAAACTACAAAGGAAGAAAAAAAAGCCAGGAGATTTTGGATGGTTACCGGCATTATCTCTCGCTCTATACTTTTAATGGGCTTAAGCTGGCTTTTATCACAAAAAGGAAATGCAATTTTCACGGTGATGAATAAAGGCTTTGATTTAGCTAGTTTAGTTATGCTTGGAGGAGGATTGTTTTTGATTTATAAGTCTGTGATGGAAATACATGCCAAACTAGAAGGTGAAGATCCCAATGCAAATGGCACAAAAAAGCCGGCACTCTCATTTTCAATGGCGGTATCTCAAATTATGCTTATTGATGCAGTGTTTTCATTCGACAGCATAATAACTGCCGGTGGCACTGCAGAACATCTGGAAATCATGATTGCTGCTGTTGTGATTGCCATGTTTATCATGTTTATGTTTAGCCCTAAAATATCCGCCTTTATTCATCATCACCCTACATTAAAAATGCTGGCTTTATCATTTTTAGTTATGATTGGATTGAGTCTTGTTATTGAAGGATGGGATTCTGAGAAAGCCGAAGCTTTACATTTAAAGAATTATATCTATTTTGGAATGGCCTTTTCATTTTCAGTGGAAGTATTGAATATAATAATGAGAAAAAAGAATTCCAACGTTATTGAAATGCATGAGCCCCAAATAAATGAGAAAGAAAATATTAATATTGACTAGTTATTCAAAATGGTAACCGCGACAATACCTGCAGTTTCGGTTCGTAGTCTATTGTTTCCCAAAGAAACAGGAATATAATTATTTTTCAGGGCAAGCTCAATTTCAGTTGAAACAAAATCGCCTTCCGGACCAATCAGGATAATTGATGATGTTGATTTTTCACAAGACTTCAATTCTATTTTAAGACCATTGTCTAAACAGTGCGCAATAAATTTCGATTGATTATTATTATCTGAAACAACTTTATCAAAAGAAATTGGCTCATGTAATGTAGGCAACCAAGCTTGATGAGATTGGAGCATTGCACTGACCAAAATACCTTTCATTCTGTCGTAACGAAAATGTTGCTTTTCGGTTCGGTTGCACTTTAGCGGAATTATTTCAGTAATGCCAATTTCTGTTGCTTTTTCGAGAAACCATTCAAATCTGCTGGCATTTTTTATCAAAGAAATGGCAATGGTTATTTTGTTTTCAGGAGAGGATATTTTTTTGAGATTGATTTTATTTACCGTACAATTTTTTTTATGTTCACCAATAATTTCAGCAGTCAATAGCATTCCTTTTCCATCGGTGAGCTGTAGCTGCTCCCCTTTTTTCATACGAAGCACCTGAATGATATGTTTTGAAGCATCTTCATTCAACACAAAAGTTGAATCAGACTCATTTATAGTGTCAACATAAAACAGTGGTAACGTCATAAATCAATTCATTGAAGGAAAATAATTTAATTAGTGCATCACTCATCATCATATTGTTCATCATTCATTTTAGATCCTTTCTGAATGAACATTCTGGCATCATTATTTCCGGCTTCTGAAATGGGTCGCCAATTACCCTGGCCTTGCGGGCCCTGCCCCATAGCAGCAAAATCATTATTGCCTTCTTCATCTTCAACAAATTTTTGAATATGCAGTAAGGCTCTGAGCTTTACGGTTTCCAAGCTACCATTACGATGCTTGGCTATTTTAACGTGCGTTTCACCCTTGTTGTTATCTCCAAATTCATTTGCAGTAATCTCATAATATTCGGGCCTGTAAAGAAACATCACCATATCAGC
>CANFGZ010000255.1 GCA_947446585.1 Chitinophagaceae bacterium
AAATTTTACTACTTGAGCCTAGGTTCAATGAGAAATTTAAATACGCCGATTACCGCACTTTTAACGACTTTTCAAAATTTATGGCAGGAGACATTAATGAGTCTCTTACCGCTAAAGGTTATACTGTAAGAGGGCCTTTTGAAAATTATGAAGGAGCACTTTATACCGACAAGATAGAAAGCGACTTAATGCTAAATGTTCAAATAGATTTTGACTTAAACGACCAAAATGTAATTTGGAATGGTACTGAAATTTTAGTGTCAGGAAAAAGAAAAACAGCGGTTTACAATACTCAATATAAATTTAGTGGCTTTTTTGTTTTATCAGGTAAGTTAAATTTATCACTATCTGAGCCACTTACTAAAGAGAAAATTTGGGTAAAAAACATTCCTTTAAAGCAAAGAAAAATAAATATTATAAGCTCGGGCGTATATAAAAATTTAAGAGACTATACTGCAGCTTTTGAAACAGAGCCGAGTTTTTCTAACCCTTTTATTACCACTATGCAAGATTATTATAAAGAGATTTTAGATATTGCTTGGACAAACCTAGACCCGAATGAGCTTGCTTCTTTAAAGAAATACACTAAGGAAATTAGAGAGAAGAAAAAATATTAATTAGAAAATTTATTATACTAAAAAGGGGTTCCAGATATGGGACCCCTTTTTTATGTTTAAAGTATTTTTCATCTAATGCAGCACTAGCAAGTGATTAGAATACTACTTACTAGAACTTAGAAAATCTTATACCAAATGTATAAGGATAGAACGACTGATTGCTCGTTCCTTTATCAATAATATTAGTTAAAGCCGCAGTGCCATAGAATTTCACGTCTCCAATACCTACTTGAAATACGCCGGACATTTTATAATCATTGAAATTAAAATCTCCATCATATTTTTTCTTTCCTAAGGCATCGCTAATTTGTTTATTTCTAGCATTTAGTAAATAACCAATATTAACTCCTCCTGCTACATTAATATCTTGAATTTTCTTAAACTTATATGTTCGTGATAAAATTAAAGGAACCGTTAAGTAATTAATATATAATTTATTCTTGCTATATGTATTATTCGTTAAAGAAATATACATTTTATCGTTGTTTCTAAAATCAACGCCATTGGCATAATAGTAGTTGAACATTTCAAAACCGATACCGTATTTAAAATAATATTTATGTTTATATAGATTTAACTTTTGTTGCACTACCCAAATATTTACGTTAGTAGAACTATTTTTAGGTTGCATTTTTCTTTTTGTAACTGGAATACCTATAGATGGAGAATTAAATGCTTTTGTAGCATCGTATTTTGTATAGTCCATATAACCAGCAATACCTAAATCAAAGGCTAACCATTCAGTTTGTAGTTCTGCATTGGGCATTATTTTTTTAGGGGTATAGTTAACTCTAACAGCTTCGTAATCGAAGTATCTAATAACATCTGTCCAGTTCTTCTTTACTTCTCCATTAATTTTTATAACTTTTAAAGCGCCTAATTTTAAAGTGTCATTAGGTAATTGAACATTAGTAGGCTCTTGAGCTATAGCTACAGAAGTTAAGAACAAAGCCATTATAATAGTTAGTAAACGATTCATAAAATATTTAGGGGTAAATTGTTGAATTTTAAAAATATGTAAGGTTGAATTAATAAAAGACTGAGGTACTTACTTCTCCATTGCTATCACAGTCGCATCTAATTTTTCGTAAATACTATTATTGCTAATGTACTCAGGCACTAATTCCTTCATCTTAGATACTAGTTGCATTTCATCATTAGAAGTGCTTAAAATATGTTCTAATTCAAAAGTGCTTTGTTTTACTTGCTCAAATGAAACCTCACGTACTTTAGCGATTAAAATTTTGTCGTGGTAGGTTTGAGTGGTGTTCTCTTCATCATTTAATAATTCCTCATATAATTTCTCCCCTGGGCGTAGGCCGCTATAAGTAATATTAATATCAATATTGGGAATTAAGCCATATAAACGAATCATTTTCTTTGCTAAATCGGAAATAGCCACCGGTTGGCCCATATCAAATACAAATATCTCTCCTCCATTACCCATACTTCCCGCCTCTAATACCAATTGGCAGGCCTCAGGTATGGTCATGAAATAACGGGTAATATTGGGGTGCGTAACGGTCACAGGACCCCCTTTTTCGATCTGGTCCTTGAATCTTATAATAACTGACCCGTTAGATCCTAAAACGTTCCCAAAACGGGTTGTAATGAATTTGGTGGCCATTCCAGTCTCTTTAGAAAGTGCCTGCACATACATTTCAGCCATACGCTTACTAGCCCCCATTACATTTGTGGGGTTTACAGCCTTATCGGTAGATATCATCACAAAACGCTCTACCCCATGCTGAATGGCTAAATCGGCTATTACTTTCACCCCAATTAAATTATTACGAACGGCCTCAGTAGGGCATAATTCCATCATAGGAACATGCTTATAAGCAGCTGCATGGTAAATATAATGTGGTTTGAACTCCTCAAATAAATTGGCCATTCTATTTTTATTGGTCACATCGGCCAAGTAGTTAAGGCAGTTTACACGAGTACCACGCTCAATTAATTCAAGCTCTAAAGCGTGTAAAGGCGTTTCTGCTTGGTCACATAAAATAATTAATTCAGGGCCAAAAGGTATTAATTGTCTTACAATTTCAGAACCAATAGATCCAGCAGCGCCAGTTACTAAAATACGTTTGCCTTTTACTTGCGCTTTAATTTGATTATTATTAATTAAAATAGGATCACGCTCTAGTAAGTCTTCAATTTTAATGGATTGTAATTGTCTACTATTAAATTTACCCTCTGCCCATTTAGCATAAGGAGGAACACTTAATACTTTAATATCGTGGTCTAAACAAAAATCTACAATTTCATTTTTTCTTTTAGTAGGGATAGTATAGCTAGCAATAATTAATTCATCTACTGGTTGTATAGCTACTAGTTCTTTAAAAGCATTAAAAGTAATAATAGGTGCACCATTTAAATTCTTGCTCCCTTTTTTCTTATCATC
>CANFGZ010000256.1 GCA_947446585.1 Chitinophagaceae bacterium
ACTTTCACAGATGCGAATAACATGGGTTTATTTGGCTGGAGTTATGGCGGTTTTATGACTACCGATTTTATGCTTTCACATCCCGGAATATTTAAAGCAGCGGTTGCCGGCGGTCCGGTTATTGACTGGAAATACTATGAAATTATGTACACCGAAAGATATATGGATCGTCCACAGGAAAACCCTGAAGGATATGAAGCCACAGATCTTACCAAAAAAATCGGCAACTTAAAAGGCAAGTTACTATTGATTCATGGCATGCAGGATAATGTGGTGCTAATGCAGCATTCCGTTAAACTGGTGAAAGCCGCTGTAGATAAAGGTGTTCAGGTTGATTATATGATATATCCCGGACATGAACATAATGTGCTGGGTAAAGACAGAGCACATTTATATCAAAAGGTTACTGATTATTTTACTCAAAACTTACATTAAAAAATAATGGAAATATTAAACCTTGATCGTCTTTCAAAAAACTATGGAAAGATTCAGGCACTCAATCAAGTAAGTTTTTCTGTTCCTAAAGGATCTGTATTTGGAATTCTTGGCCCAAATGGAAGCGGAAAGACCACTTTGCTGGGAATCATTATGGATATTCTAAAATCATCAGGAGGTTCCTTTACTTTATTTGATGAAGTTCCAACAGAAAAAACAAGACAAAGAATTGGAACGCTCTTAGAAACGCCTAATTTTTATCATTATTTGTCTGCAGTTCAGAATTTGAAAATAGTTGCAGCTATCAAACAAAAAGATGAAAGTGATATTGAAAGGGTTTTAGAAATTGTAAATCTTATTCAAAGAAAAGATTCGGCATTCAGCACTTACAGTTTGGGGATGAAACAACGTCTTGCCATAGCCGCAGCTTTATTGGGCAATCCGGAAGTATTGGTTTTAGATGAGCCTACAAATGGCCTGGATCCTGTTGGAATTGCTGAGATAAGAGCCCTGATTATGAAATTAGCCAATGAAGGCAAAACCATTATCATGGCCAGTCACATGCTAGATGAAGTGGAAAAAGTTTGCACTCACGTAGCGATATTAAAGTATGGACAATTAATAACTCATGGAGATGTTAATGAGATTCTCGTTAATGAAGATGTAGTAGAAGTTTCTTCAAATAATTTAGAACAGCTCAAAAATTTACTCATCCAGTTTCCCGGCAATGTAAATGTTTATCTAAAGGAAAATACTGTGCAGGTTAATTTTCAACCCGGCAGCGCAAATCTTGAAGAAATAAATAAATATTGTTTTGAAAGATCAGTCGTACTTTCTCATTTGCAACTCAAAAAGAAAAGCCTGGAAAGTAAATTTCTTGAATTAACTAATTAAAAAAATAAAAATCAATGCTCGATTTGCTAAAAATAGAATGGCTTAAAATCAAGAACTATAAAGTGTTTATTATTATCAGTTTGTTTTTTATTACTGGCGTTTTTGTCACTAATTACATTGTATACAGTGTTTTTGATAATATCATTAACAAGTCGGAAGTAACCCATGTTTTACTAAATAAATTTAATCCTTATGATTTCAATTTTGTATGGCAAACGGTAAGTTATACTTCTGGTTTTATTTTGATTCTTCCTGTATTGTTGTTGATTATTCTGGTCACAAATGAATTTGCTTTTAAAACCAGTCGTCAAAATATTATTGATGGATGGAGCCGGCTACAGTTTGTAAATGTAAAAATAATGCTCGCGCTTATTGTATCCGTTATTTCCACATTACTGGTTATTATCACCGCATTGGTTTTTGCATATACTACAGGAACCCATTTTTCAACAGACGGTTTTTCTCATGTTGGATATTTCTTTTTAAAATCATTTTCATACAACCTGATTGCCATTTTTATTTCTGTTTTATTACGAAGAACAGGTTTTGCAATAGGGATCTTTTTTATCTACATGGGAACAGAAAATATTATTGCCCAGTTGCTTGATGTGCTGAGTATCAAAATAAGATTAAATACTGGAGTCGACTTAGGAAGTATGGGAGATTATCTTCCAATGAATGCTTCAGACGGATTGTTGTCTTTTCCTAGAAATCCTCTAAAATCAGTGACTTCAGCTATTTTGCCTACCGATTATACATCGCTGGTTATTTGCATTGCCATTTTTTATATGATTTTGTTTTACTGGATGTGTAGACGTAATATCTTGAAAAAAGATCTTTAAAAAAGGCAATTTATTTTTTCAGTAAATTTTTTAAAGCCACTTCAATTCCAGGAAAAAGGAATACGAATCCCGATTTTCTTATTTTTTCGCAATTAACATCTGCGCTTTTAAGCACTTCAATACTTCTTTCGCCCATCATTATTTTTAAAATAAATTTCGGCACATAAACAGGAATAAAAAAAATGCCTCTCATTATTTTTGCCAATGTCACGGTTAGCATTTTATTGCTCACCGGATTTGGTGCTACAGCGTTATAGCTTCCCGTCATGTGTTCATTTTCAACAGCATGTATGAATAATCTGCAGAGATCTTCAATATGAATCCAGCTGACTATTTGTTTTCCATTTCCTAATATTGTGGCTAGTCCAAATTTAATCGGATTCATAAATTCTTTTAAAGCACCACCTTTGGTAGTTAACACAATTCCTGTTCTGATTTTACAAACCCTGATCCCCAATTTTGTAGCAGGCTCAATGCTTTCTTCCCATAATTTGCAGGTTTCTCCAAGGAAATGACCATCAGCAGGATCGGTTTCTACAAACTGATAATTTTCTTTTACATCAGGGCCATACCATCCAATGGCAGAAGCACTAACAATCGCTTTTACTTTGTTGGGATTGTTTTTCAACGCCTCAACAATTAATTCACTGCTTTTGATTCGGCTGTCCTGAATTTCTTTTTTATAGGTTGCTGTCCACTTTTTATCTACTACTCCTGCGCCAGCCAGATGTATGATGTAATCTGCATTCGAAATAGCATTGGGAGCTATAAAATTATTGTTGATATCCCAATGGGCAAATGAAATTGAAGGTGTTACCGATAAATTATTTTTAGATC